>CACWZI010000064.1 GCA_902765305.1 uncultured Eubacteriales bacterium | reverse complement strand
AATATCAGAAGCAAGCATTTTACTTTGCAAAAAAGCAAGATAGCAAGCATTTTGATTTGCAAAGCGAAAGGAGCCTCTGATATGCGTAGTAAACGGACTTCCCCTGAGGAACAGCTTCGCCTGATCACTGAATGCCGCCAAAGTGGTCTGACAAACTACGAGTGGTGTCATCAGCACAACATCAAGGTTTCTACCTTTTATGCCTGGGTTCACAGGCTCAAGCAGAGCGGCGAGATTGATATTCCCGCCGTGATTCCAACGATCGTCCGCAAGGAACCGGAGCAGCCTGACATTGTGAGAATCAAAATCGAAGGCGAAAGGCAGATCGTCCCCGCTCCGAAGCCAGTCAGTACGCCAGAGCCGTCAGCGTCAGCGGAAACACTCCCTGCTATGCAGACGCAGCCGGGATACCCAGTCATGGAAGTTATCATTCGTGACGTTCATCTGCGTGTCACCAATGATGTCAGCCCAGCTTTGCTGGCGGAGACGATTCAGCTGCTAAGGAGCGCAGGATGTTAGGTGACATATCTGCCGCAAGTGAAATCTACCTGGTCTGCGGCTATACAGACATGCGCAAGTCCATTGACGGCCTGAGGGCCATCGTGGAAGGGACGCTGAAGCTTGACTCAAAGAATCACTCCCTATTCCTGTTTTGCGGACGGCGCTGTGACCGCATCAAGGCGCTGATCTGGGAAGGTGACGGATACGTTCTCCTGTACAAGCGCCTGGATGTGGAGAACGGGAGATACCGCTGGCCGCGGGACAAGAGCGAGGCAAGGAATCTGACCTGGCAGCAGTTCGACTGGCTCATGTCCGGCATTGATATTGAGCAGCCAACCGCAATCCGAATCAAGCGCCCCTGTTAGGCTCAAAGCCCTTGAAAACACTCACTTTTCTCGAAAAATTTTCTTGGAAAATCGTAAAATTCCAAAAGGATTTTTCGAGTTTATGTAGAATACAATAAGTGAGAAATCAAGGGGGGAGATGACGATTGTGGCTGCCAGCGGACGCGATTTACAGATGCGCGAACTCATGGATACCATGAAGGAGCTGAAGCTCACAATTGAAGCCCTCCGGAAAGAGCTGACCACCAAGGACAAGCTGATTGAAAACCAGCAGGAGCAAATTGCCTATCTCCAGAAGAAGCTGTTCGGCACATCCAGCGAAAAGCGTTCTCTTGTCGTAGAGGGTCAGCTTGGCCTGTTTGACGAGGTTGAGGTTGAGGCTGCCAAGGACGAACCCGAGCCGGACGCAGAGGAAGAAGTTGTTACCTTCACCAAGTCCCGCAAACCGAAGACTTTGAAGGAAGAACTGCTCAAGGGCGTCCCGGTGAAGGAGAAGGTCATTCCTCTGCCGGAAGCGGAACGTATCTGCCAGGAATGCGGCGCTGAACTAAAGCCCTGCGGGAAGAAGTTTATCCGGGACGAGTGGACTTTCGAGCCTGCAAGATTGACCGTGACCCGTATTTATGCCGAGACATACTACTGCCCGGAGTGCAAGAAGGAAGCTGGAAAAAAGGACTCGGATACTGGAAACAACCTCGTTACGGCGAAGGTTCCGGATGCGTTGATTCCTCACAGCATGGCAACCGCGGCTCTTGTTGGCCACGCCATGTACCAGAAGTATGCCAACGCCGTGCCCCTTTACCGGCAGGAAAAAGACTGGGCGCAGTATGGCGCTCTGCTATCCCGCAGTCGTCTGGCGCGGTGGATTAACGTCTGCTCGGATGAATACTTCGTCCCGGTCTATGAATGCCTCCACAGGTTATTGCTTCAGCGCGAATTCCTGATGGCGGATGAGACCAGGATTCAGGTACTCAAAGAACCTGGGCGGGAACCGGAAACGGATTCGTTTATGTGGCTCTTCCGTTCCGGTGAAGATGGACTTCCGAAGATTATCCTCTATGGATACACGGAGACCCGAGCCCGGTACAATGCCGAAGCCTTCCTGAATGGATTCAGCGGATATCTCATGACGGATGGCTACCAAGGCTACAATAATCTGCCTGGAGTGAAGCGCACCTGCTGTTGGGCGCATGTTCGCAGGTATTTTAACGATGCCGTTCCGCAAGGCAAGAAGCTGGACTATGCTCATCCAGCTGTCCAGGGCGTAGTCTACTGCGACAAGCTCTTTGAAATTGAGCGTTATTGCAAGGAACGCGGCTTTACTTACGAGCAGCGGCAAGCATACCGTTTGAAGAAAGCGACGCCGATCCTGTCCGCTTTCTGGAGTTGGCTGGAAGAACTGACGGGGTATGACAAGGGCAGCCGCCTGGGGAAAGCCATCCAGTATGCGCTCAACCGCAGGCTATATCTGGAAACTTACCTTGAGGATGGCCGGTGCAGCCTCTCCAACAACTTGAGCGAAAACGCCATCCGTCCCTTTACCGTTGGCCGCAAGAACTGGCTGTTCAGCGATACACCCACTGGGGCGCACGCCAGCGCCAGGATCTATACGATGGTGGAAATGGCAAAAGCTCACAGCTTGAACATTGAAGACTACCTGGTGTTCTTGCTCAATGCAAGGCCCCGCAAAGATATGTCCGATGCCGAACTGGAACAACTGATGCCCTGGAGCGATAACGCCCGCGCAAACTGTGCTCCGGCGTTTGCACAGTAAAATGCTTGCTACTGGTCTTTGCAAGAAGATCCTTGCTCGGGGGTGTTGCAAGCATTTTCATTTGCAAAACTACCGTGTGTTTATGATGCGCTTACGCTTGACGGTTGAATGACATGGAGGGGTGCGCCAGTTCGGCGCTTGTAGTGCAGTTCGGTGAGAGTCCGAACCCGGCAAAGCCGTATGACAGCGGGGACGGTTCCAACGGCATTGGGGTGAGAAGGAGTCACAGGTACTTCCGGCAAAAATCAGCCGGAGACAGAATGTCGGGCTCAGAGGGATAATGGGCAAGATTCCCGGTAATAAGGATGGCTTTGCAGAACTTCGCCACTTCATAAAACTTGCGGTCCGTTTCGTCTCGCTCAAAGGGCACAGCGGGGAGGGGATCAGCTACGATAGAGATTCCGTATTTAATTATTGGATCCAGGATGGAATTGATTTCCCACTCGCTGAATCTCAGCTTTGGGTAATGAAGTATCCGATCGTATTCTTCAAGAATACGATAATCATAGCAGACGTTGAATTTCCGTGCGAAAGCCGCATTAAGGATGTCGCTGGCGTTTCGCCCAGGTGACCAGACGGCAGAAACGAGGATGTTCGTATCCAACACGATATTCACGTCAGCCTCCGTTTCTGGCTTCATCAATCAGAGATTCAATCTCGTCATCAGACATGAAGCCCGTCTTCGCGGCTTTCCTTCGCATATTGTTGAGGGCAATCATGGCTTTAGCCTGTCTCACAGCGTGAACAATTTCATCAAAGCTTCCCTCGGGAATATCGATGATCAAGGCAGAAGGCTTTCCGTTATTGGTGAGAACAACCTCGTCACCGCGGGTTAAATCCTGCCACATACTCTTGGAATCAGTGCGAAGATCACGTACAGAGTAGAAATTCATAAGCTCACCTCCTGACAATATGGTACACGATCGTATCCATTTTGTCAACAGAAATTGAGCACGCTTTTGTAACTGCTACTGCAAAACAATTGACGGAGTGGGAAAAAGTATTGAGCAAAGTATTGAGTGTACCTGATCGAGCAGTACGCTGCCTTCAAGCAAAGGCCGACCGGCGATGTGATGCGGGAGTGGGACGCTCTGGGAATCACAGAACTGATCTACGATATGTACAAGCGGTACCACGTTGAACGTATCGAAAATGCCTTCGAGGATATCGATGCACTGGTTCGTGAACGGCGGAACGCCTAAACGAAGGCTGTCTGAGGTTGGCAGAAATACTTGCGCTGACCCGATGCTGCACAGAAAACAAACTCGCCATCTAATTAACCCTTCCGGTACATTGATTATCTGTAAATGATAGTCAAAAACCCCGCAGACTGAATAACCAAGCTGCGGGGGAATCAATGCTTACTTCGTCTTCGCTACACCATTTACATACAGCGTATGCCCGTTCAGATCCACATTGTCCATGCTTCCGCTGAAGGAGGTGACATAGCTGTCGCCGGTCAGCTTCCACTTGGAATCGGAGGAGAGCTTGACGGCGCAGGTTCCCTTGTTGGAGATGGCGCCTGTAAAGGTGGAGCCCTTCTTGAGGTTCATGGTCAGGGTGGAAACGCTGTCCACCACGATCTTGCCGGATATGGCCTGTTTGCTCAAATTCAGCGTGACCTTTCCGCCGTTCTTGCCGCTGGTGCCCCAGGCGTCGGCGGTGGCGGTGAGGAAGGTCTTGCTTCCGTTGACGAACTTCACGCCGCTGAGGTTGATCGTCGTGGTGGCGTTGGTGACGTGGAACATCACGCCAGTCTTGGCCGTCATCGTTCCGCCGGTCATCGTGAATTTGGATGCGCCGTCGCTGGCGTCGCCGGACATGCTCTGGTAGATCAGCACATTGGTCTTTACTGTGGACTGGCCGTTCAGCTTGCTGTTGTTGCCCGTGATTTTCACGTTTTTCAGCGTCACGCTGTTGCCGCCTTCAATGACCACGGCTTCGGACTTGGAGGCGGAGAGCGTCGCCTTGGAGACGGTGATATTCGCGGTCGAGTAGATCGCGGGGGAACCGACGCCGGAGGCCTTATAGGTGCCGCCCGTGACGGTGACGGTGCCGCCGCCCCGGTCCGAGCGGATGGGCGCGGAGGAATTGCCGGAGGTGGTGACCTTCAGGTTCGTGGCCTTCATGGTGGCTCCGCCCGTGGTCATGATGCCGCCGGAGCCGTTGCCCTTGGTGGTGATGGTCGAATCGGAAATCTTCACCGTCGTGCCGCTGCCATAGCTGAATACGCCGTTGGCGTGGGAACCGTTGCTGGTGATCTTCGAGTTTTTGATGGTCAGTGTCGCACCGCCCTTGGCGAGTACGGCCGCGTTGGTGCCATAGAAATCGGCGCTCTCACTGCTGCTGTCGCCGGTCTTCTTCACGGTGCTCTTGGTCATTTTGACTTTGGAGCCGTTTACCAGCACGGCGTTCTCACCGCCTGTGGTGGATTTGTAGGTCTTGCCGGAGCTGTCCTGGGTCAGCGTTGTCGCGGCGCTGTCTGTGCCGGACTGCTCATCGGCGCTTCCGCCGGGCTGCCCACCGTCGCCAGGCGGTGTCTGCCCTTCGCCGCCCTCGGGTTTATCCGGGGGCGTTTGTCCGTCTCCGGGCGCATTCGAGGACAGCTCGCTTTCCTGGACAAGCGACAGATCTTCTATCTGGACGGAATCTGTGAGATCGGGCAAAAGACTGTCCTCCACCACAATATTGTCCATGGAAACGACATCCTCTGCCAATCCGGCGGGAACCATCATCAGGAGACATAACAGCCACAGCACACTTCTTTTCATATGAAATACCACCTTTCAATTATTATCTGCTTTTTCATCAAGCCATTTCAAGACCAGCGCTCTGTCTCTGTCAACGACCTTGGATAGGAGCACAGTATCTTTTATTCCATAGGAGTCTCTGACGTAAATGACAAAAGCCCTTGCTTCGCTATCCTTCTTTTCAGGCTTGATGAGATAATCCATCCAAGCATTCTCCATGATAAAGTGAAAACCTCAGCACGGGATAACCCGAGGGAGCGTGCTGCTCACCTCGGGAACACGGGATACGGTTTTATGCTGCAGCACTCATAGCGTCGTACTCGGCCTGAGTGATGATCCCGGCATTCAGCAGGTCATTCAGAAGACTCGGTTCACCTTCAGCGGGGGCTTCGCCCTCAACGGGCGCTGTGGGCATCTCGCCCTCCGGCTTGTGCTCATCCATGTAAGCCTTGATGGCGTCCCTGGTTTCTTGAGAGATGACACCGCTGGTGACCATCGCGTCAAAGTCGATCATCTGCGGCGCCTGCTTGCCGTCAGTGGACTGCTGGCCGGTCGGAGCCTGGCCCTGGGGGGCCTGACCCTGCTCACCAGAGGGCATCTCGGGGGCGTCAGCGGGCTTCTCACCGGTCGGGGCCTGACCCTGCTCACCAGAGGGCATCTCGGGGGCGTCAGCGGGCTTCTCACCAGTCGGAGCCTGACCCTGCTTGCCAGAGGGCATCTCGGGGGCGTCAGCGGGCTTCTCACCGGTCGGGGCCTGACCCTGCTCGCCAGAGGGCATCTCGGGGGCGACGGCAGGCTTCTCACCGGTCGGGGCCTGACCCTGTTCGCCAGAGGGCATCTCGGGGGCGCCAGCAGGCTTCTCACCGGTCGGGGCCTGGCCCTGTTCGCCGGAGGGCATCTCGGGGGCGTCGGCAGGCTTCTCACCGGTCGGGGCCTGACCCTGTTCGCCGGAGGGCATTTCCGGCCGTTCGCCGGTCATGTCTTCGGGCTCTTCGGGAGCGTCAGCGGGCTTCTCGCCGGTGGGCTTCTCCGGGGCGGCATCGGGCTTCTCGGGGGGCTGCTGGCCCTGTTCCATCCTCGGGGGCTGGCCGCCCATGGGGCTGCCCATGGGCCCTCCCTGCGGACCACCGTCAGCGATAGCGGCCACAGCCGAAGTCATCATTGCAACGGTCAGGATCGTAATGAGAATCTTTTTCATGGGGATAACCTCCTTAATCATTTGGGTCTGTTGGTATGCCGGACATGCTCTGCCGGCGTGTTGTATTAGCCTTTCAGAATCAACTGGATTATCCGCGGGGAATGTGCACGGTTCCCCGCCTGATGCTCAAAGGATAACAGCCGATTCTGAAAGGAACCTTGAAGGTTTTTCACCTTCACCATTGTTTTCGGTGGGCCTTATGGGAAAAATGGGGTGGGGGGAGAAAAAACCGTCCATCCTTGAAAAAAGATGGACGGAGGATGAAAACAGGATCATCGCCTGGGACCGGGATCTGCGTCATGGGGGCCGGATTTGTCTGAGCCACGTGATTTGGATGGGTTGGCACCGTTATCTGGCTTGTCGGGTTGCCCGCTTCCAGAGTTGGTTTGGTCGAATCTTTTTTTTTTATTGGAAGATGAATCCCTCTTTGGAACGGATTCGCCATTTTCCTCGGACGGGGCTTCCTTGGTGCCTGGTTGTTCTGAGGATATGAGCGATGTCAAGCAATTATATAGTCCAAGGACGGCAGAAGGTTTTACAGAGGGAACGCAACGGCATCGCGATACAACTTTTCCAAAATGCCGAGGAAGGCTGCTAAGCTGGGGCGATTGTCGGCCTTGTGGGTACAGAGCACGCAGGAGAAGGTCTCCCGGCAGTCGAAGGGGATCCATGCGAACTGGCCGCTATGGTCGTTCAGAAAACCTGGGGCGAGGCAGATACCCTTCCCGGCAGCGACATTGACGCGGGTCGTATCGTGGTCCGGACTGTTGAAATACTGGATTTTACCAGTGGCGATCAGGCGGTGCTGCACAGCACGAAGCGCCGGGGGTGAGCCGCCGCCCACCATCAGCGTGCGCCCGTAGAGGTCCTCTTCGCGGATCAGGTTTTTCGCCGCCAGGGGGTCGTTTTTGTCCGCGATCAGGTAGATGCGACTCTCAAACAGGTCGTGCACGGCGATACCGGGAATGTGCCTCGTCTGCTCTCTCAAAGCGAACAGGATGTCGACTTCGTTCCGCAGGAAGGCCTCCACGCCGTTTTCATACTGAAAAATGGGCGTGATCTGCACCTCCGGGTGGGTTTCCGCGAACAGCCGCATGGCTTCCGGCAGGAAATAGACCGCCTGGAACACCATCAGGCTGATGGAGATGCTGTCTGCGTACTTCGCGCTGAAATTCTGCCCCTGCTCGATGGCGCGCTTCAGGTCCTCACGAAGGCCTGCCAGCGTGGCGACGAACTGCGCCCCGGCCGGGGTCAGCGCCGCGCCCTTGCCGCTGCGCTCAAATATGGCAAAGCCGACTTCTTCCTCCATCAGTTTGATCTGGTAGGAGAAGGTGGGCTGGCTGACGAACATATTCTCCGCCGCTCGGCTGAAATTGAGGGTGTGGGCGAGCTCGATACAGTAATCGATCTGTTTGGTGGTCATGGCAGCCTCCTGCTATTTAAATATCAAATCAATTATATATCATTTGAATTGGACTTTGCAATATATTTGGCATATAATTATACCATCAAGAACAGATTTGGAGGACAAAACCATGGCAAAGACCCTGATCGCATACTTCTCCCGTGCGGATGAGAACTACTTCGGCGGCGCGATGCGCTATGTAAAGGTGGGCAACACCCAGATCGTCTGCAACCTCATGAAGGAGCTGATCGACGCGGACAGCTTCAAGATCGAGATGAAGGAGCCCTATTCCCCGGTCTACATGACCTGCATCGAGGAGGCCAAGAAGGACCTGCGGGCCAAGGCGCGGCCGGAGCTGGTCTCGCTGCCGGAATCCATTGACAGCTATGACACCATCATCCTGGCCTATCCCAACTACTGGGGTACCATGCCCATGGCGGTGTTCACCTTCCTGGAAGCCTTCGACTTTTCCGGCAAGACTGTTCTCCCCCTGTGCACCAACGAGGGCAGCGGCATGGGCGGCAGCGAGCGGGACATCAAGCGCACCTGCCCCGGCGCAGAAGTGAAGAAGGGTCTCTCCATCACTGGCAGCCAGGCAGCAAATTCCAAGGGTTCTGTCCAGAAGTGGTTGTCCGCCAACGGTTTGATGTAGCCATGGATGAGCGCGGGATCATCCGGGAGATGTACCTGAAATACTGGCGGTACATGATTGCAAAGGACGCGGACGGGCTGCGGAGCCTGATGGCGAAGGATTACTATCTCATGCACATGACCGGCGTGAAGCAGCCCGCGGAGGTTTTCCTGAAGGGACTGTTGGACGGGACGTTCAATTACTAAGAACTGAAAGCGCAGTATTTTGAACTGGAGACGGAAACCGGCAAAGACAGCTACCCCCAGATTACAGAAATGTGATCGGGGGTAGTTTTTTGATACAGGCAAAATCATACAAAAGAGACCGTGACGCATTTTCAACAATTCCCCGTATATACATAATCCAGCCTCTCCCGGGCCACCTCCGCCAGGCGATGGACGCGCCTGACCTCTGTCGCTTCCCGATCCTTCATGCGGAAGCGGGGGAAGAAGCGGGAGATGTGCAGGGGAATCTGCCGGCCGATCGTGTGCCCTTCTTCATCGGTCAGTCCCGCCACCCAGCCGGTCAGCGCTCGCATCTCGTCTTCGGAATCGTTCTCCCCGGGCACGATCAGCGTGGTCAGCTCCACGTGGCACAACAGGACCGCCCGCGCGATGAAGGCTTTCACCATGTCCAGGCTGCCGCCCAGCACGCGGGTGTAGTAGCGCTTAGTGAAGCCCTTCAGGTCGATGTTCATGGCGTCGATGTGGGGGGCAAGGGCCTCCAGCACGGGCAGCGTTGCCGTGCCGTTGGTGACCAGCACGTTCATGAGCCCTGCCTCATGGACCAGCGTTGCCGTGTCCCGCACGAATTCCCAGCCCACCAGCGGCTCGTTGTAGGTGAACGCCAGGCCGAGGTTGCCCCGGGGAACCAGCTTCACCGCCGTTTCCGCCAGGGCTTGGGGCGTGACGGTTTCGGCCCGCTCCGCACAGCCCATGGCCTCTGAAGACCAGGAGATCCCGTGGTTCTGGCAGAAGGGGCAGCGCAGGTTGCAGCCGTAGCTGCCCACCGACAGGATCATGCTGCCGGGGTGGAACCGTCGCAGCGGCTTTTTTTCTATGGGGTCCAGCGCCAGTGCGGTGATTTTGCCGTAGTTCTCCGGGATTACCCTGCCGTCGACGCACGTCCGCGCGCCGCAAAAGCCCCTGCGCCTCTCGGGGATGTCGCAATGATGAAAGCACACCTCGCATATCGCCATGGCCGTTCCCTCCGTCACCTGTGCCTGACCACTTCAAAGCGCTGGAGCTCGACCTTCTCCTTCGGGCCGATGCCGGCCTTCTGTTTGGCGATATCCACCTGCTGGCGCACGGTGTCCACGCCCTCCAGGTCCGGCAGCAGAAGCCCTCGGCGGTGGCCCTTGCGCACGATCACGCCATAGCGTTTCACGTCCAGCTCGGCCTCGGAGAGGATGTCCTCCGGCGCGCCAAGCACGTCCACGTTGATCTCCAGCCAGGGCAGCTCGTCGGGGCGGATCGGGTCGAAGCGGGGGTCCCGGGAGGCGGCGCTGATGGCGTTGTGAATGATCTCTTCCGCAAGGCTGTCCCGGGTCGGCGCGATTGTGCCGATGCAGCCCCGCAGGCGCCCCTGCTTGTGGATGGATACGAAGGCCCCTGCCCGGCGGTGGGCGAGCGCCTTCGGCAACCCTTCGGGCACATCCAAAACCCTGCGCTCCCGCACCCAGCGCTCCACCGACTGCCAGGCCAAATCCACCCACGGGTCGCACTTCGTCCGTGCGTCTTCAAGCTGCCGGGACTGCGCCCTTTGGCGAATGTCCAGAAACCGGCGCCCCTCGTCCGGCTTTCCCGGGTGGAAGGCGCAGATGCCGTAGCCCACGCCGGTCACGTCCTCGTGGGAGAACTGCTCCGCCGTCACGGCCACGCCATCCAGCGCCCCGGCCATGATGACGAAGGAGCGGTGACCGCACTCCGCGGCGCGCTCGCAGAAGCCTTCGTCGAAGTCGAACAGCTCGCCGAAGGCCGCCCGCTCGCACACATCCATGATGCGCGCGTCGTACTGCGGGCCCTCCGGCGCGTAGCCGTAGGGGCCGTAGGCCTGCAGCTTGTGGGACAGGTCGCCGCTGGCGACGTAGACCGCCCTGCGACCGGTCTCCTCCACGGCGCGCCGGATCAGCTGGCCCAATCGATAGTGGTCCTCCAATGGCAGACCGGAGAGCCCGACGCGCACCAGCCTGAAATCGGCATACACCTGGCGGATGAAGTACAGCGGCACCAGCGTGCCGTGGTCCAGCGCCGGCTCCCGCTGCCCCCGGGTCCCGGCGGGCAGGCCGCAGGCGATGGCCATGCGCTCAATGGTCCTGGCCAGCTCGGCGTCGTAGGCCTCCCTGAAGCGCACCTGTGGGGCGCGGAAACGGGCGAAGCTGCCCTCGGCGCTGACGCCGGGGGAGATGTGAAAGTAATCGGCGTACATCGTGGCGTGGGGGCTGGAGACGATGATGGTCTCCGGCGCCAGCGCCGCGATCTCCCGGGCCACGCGGGCGTAGGCCGATCGCGTGGCTTCGATTTGATGCTCGCTGCCGCGTCCCACCTCCGGCACGATCATCGGCGGATGGGGCACCATGTAGGCCGCCAGTATGGGCATGTCAGTCATCCCCTCTGCTGAGATTATTGGATTCCCAGTTCTGTATCGCTTTCAGGAAGGCCCGGCCATAGCGGGCCGCCTTGTATTCGCCGACGCCGGAGACGTCCAGAAAATCAACCATATCCGCCGGACGCTTGACCGCCATGTCTGCCAGGGTGGCGTTTGAGAATACCACGTAGGCAGGCACGCTCTCGGCCTTGGCCAGCTCCGCGCGCAGGCGGCGCAGCGCCTCGAACAGACTGTCCTCCGGCGCGACCGCGCGGCGCTCCGCGGCTTTGCGGCGCGGGGTCGGCTCTGCCTGTTCCTCGCGCCGGGCATAGGTTACCCGCGTCTGGCCGCGAAGCACCTCCCAGGCGCGGCCCGTCGTCTGAAGCACCGGGAAGCTGCCCGTGGTCTGCGTCAGATAACCCTGCTCCACAAGTACGTCGATGTATTCCCGGATTTTCATGCGGTCGGTGTCGCGCATGATGCCGTAGGTGGACAGGCCGTCGAGCCTCAGCTGCTGCACCCGCTGTTCCCGGCTGCCGTGGAGCATTCGGACGACCAGGGTCGTTCCGAGGCCGCTGGGGAAGCGGCGCTCCACCCGGGCGACGCCGGAGAGTATCTTCTGGGCCTGCACGGTGATGTCGGTCTGCTGGGTTTTGGCCGTGCAGTTTCCGCAGCTTCCACAGCGTTCCGGGCTGCGCTCTCCGAAATAGCGCAGCAGGAAATGACGGTAGCAGCCGGAGGTCTTGCAGTAATCCGTCATCTGCCGAAGCCGCTCCATGTCCTGTCGGCGAACCTCCTGCCGCTTCGCCTCCGACAGCGCCTCGTTTTCAGAGGAAGCGTTGATGAGATACTTTGCGGTCTGGACATCCCCGGCGGAGAACAGCAGCACGCACTGAGCCGCCGATCCGTCCCGCCCGGCGCGTCCGGCCTCCTGGTAGTAGCTCTCGATGTTCTTGGGCATGTTGTAGTGCAACACGAAGCTGATGTTGGACTTGTCGATGCCCATGCCGAAGGCGTTGGTGGCCACCATCACCCGGCGTCGGTCGTAGACGAAATCCTCCTGATTCCGGCGGCGCTCGTCGTCGGGCAGGCCCGCATGGTAGCGCGTGGCGGTGATGCCGTGCTGCACCAGCTTTTGGCAGGTCTGGTCCACCGCCTTTCGGGTCGCGCAGTAGACGATGCCGGCCTGATCCCCGTGTCGGCGCACGTAGTCCAGCACCCAGCCGAACTTGTCCCTGGGCGTTTTCACGTCAAAATAGAGGTTGGGGCGGTCGAACCCCGTGGTCACGCAGAAGGGGTCCCTCAGCGCCAGCAGCTTTACAATGTCAGATTTGACCGCGTCGGTGGCGGTGGCCGTGAAGGCGCCGACCACGGGCCGCTGGGGCAGTCCTTCGATAAATCCGGCGATGTCCAGGTAGCTGGGACGAAAATCCTGGCCCCATTGGGACACGCAATGGGCCTCGTCCACGGCCACCAGGGGGATGCTGAGCGACTGGCAAAGGCGAAGAAAGCCGGCGGTCGTCAGGCGCTCCGGGGCGACGTAGAGTATTTTATAGGCGCCGTGGCCCGCCTGTCGAAGCACTTCGATATATTCCTCGGAGGTGAGCATGGAATTGATACAGGCGGCAGGGATGCCCATGGCCGACAAAGCGGCCACCTGGTCCTTCATCAGCGAGATCAGCGGCGAGACGACCAGCGTCGTTCCCGGCAGCATCACCGCGGGCAGCTGGTAGCAGACGGACTTGCCCGCCCCGGTGGGCATCACGCCCAGCGCGTCCCTACCGGCCATAATGGCGTCGATCAGGGGTTCCTGGCCGTTGCGAAACGCGTCATGACCAAAATAATGCTTGAGAAACCGGGTTTTTTCCACCATTCCCTTCACCTCCAGCCCAAGCACAATCCGTTAACAGTATAGCACAACCGCCGGCCATTGACCAGCAAATATTTATCTGGACAGAACAAGTACGGGAAGCATAGATGCATAAGACGCAACTGAAAAGCAAAGTGCATGTTGAATCGTGAACTGTTGCCGACAATTCCGTAAATTCTGCAGAAATCTCAGAAATCCCTTGACAGCGGCGATGATCTTTGCTATAATAGCTTTCGTTGGTTGTGACCGACAGAATGCCTTAGTAGCTCAATGGCAGAGCATTCGGCTGTTAACCGAAGGGTTGTAGGTTCGAGTCCTACCTGAGGCGCCACTCAAAATCGTGCATTTCGTACAGAGATGCACGATTTTTTTGTGGTTTTTCACTATAAACCCGTTGCTTTCTGTTAATTCCAGGCTTAGCGCCTGCATTTTCGCAGGACCCTTCATTCCGAAAACCTCCGATTTGCCACAAATCAGTAATTTTCAGCCGATTGAGGGTGAAAAACTTGTGGCAAAATCGAAGGTTCCCGCTGCATATCATGCAGAATTGGCCATATATAAAGGCTTATAAGGCCTTATGAGTGAATAATAATGAATTTCAGCGGCGATAATGACGGGACACCCTTCAACTTCACGCGCCGAGCAGCTTGCCAATTTTCGCGCCGGCCTCTTGAATTTCCTCCTCACGGGTGTGGGTGTAGATGTTCAGGGTGGTGGAAATATTGGCGTGACCGCTGATGCGCTGAATCGTCTTGAGGTCGACGTCCGCCTTCACCAAGGTCGTGATGTAGCTGTGCCGGAAGACATGCGGCGTCGCACCGAACAGATTGATCTTGCTGCCGATGCTTTTGTACAGCCTGCGGAACACCATGTTGGTCAGAGGTGTCTCCCCGCCCAGGATAAATCCCGTTCCGCGGATGGGCTGCAGGAAGACTTCCAGCCGCTCATCCAGGGGAATGACGCGCTTGCCGCTGGCGGTCTTGGGCGTGGTGACCTCCGGCTGGTTGTGCGCGTAAGTGACGCTGCGCTCGACGTGGATCAGCTTCTTCTTGAAGTCGATGTCCTCCCACTTGAGTCCCAGAACTTCGCCCCGGCGCATGCCGGTGAATAGCATCAGGGAGATGAGCCGCCGCTCGTCATCGTCCTTCAGCTCGGTGGCGATGCCTTCGATGATCGCCTTGAGCTGCTCCGGCTTCAGCGCGTTGCGCTCCTTCCTGCCTCTGGAAACGATGGAGATGCGCTTGCTTTTGGAGGGATCGACGGGGATCAGCTTGTCCTCGTAGGCAGAAGTCAGTACCTCGCCGATCAGTACGAGCATCGTGTGCACGGTGTTGCGTGCCAGGGATTCCTTTTCGTTGAGAAACTGCTGGATGTCGTCGGTGGTGATCTCATCCAGCCGCTTGTCGCCGAAGAAGGGATAAATGTGCCTGCTGAGATTGCTCCGATAGCCCTTGACGGTGGTCGGCTTGAGCCGGTATTCCTTGTAGGTTGCGAACCACTTTTCGACGTACTCCCGGAAGGTCGGGCATTCGCCTTTCGTGTCGATCTTCTGCGTCGGCGGTCGGTTGTCCTTGACCCTGTCGAGAAGCCCGTTCTCAATGTAGATGCGCACGATGTTGTCGTTCAGCTCGTCGATGGAGTAGCCGTCCGCCCACTTGTAGACGGAATCGCCATTCTCATTGACGCCGATTTTCACGCGCTGCTTGTGACGTTTTGCCATATCCGAAACTCCTTTCATTTCGGATTTCAAAACGCCCGAAGGATCAGATTTGTGGTTTTCAAGGAGCGCTGCCAACGGGGCGCATTGCTCCATCAGCATAGTCAAATTATAGAGGGTTTCCGGCGTGATGTCAACCTTGCTTTCGGATTGATTCAGCACACTGTTCTTTCTGCGATTCATGTCTTTTCCTTTCATGGTTCATGCGGTCAGGGAAGCGGTGATGGGTGATGTGTGATGGATTCTGAATGATAGTGTCCATGGAAATAACCTCCTGAAAATGGTCGTTGTAGTTGTCAACTGAAACTGTCAACCGAGGTTTATAAACCCGGTTGATCTTTGCGTATGAATGGATTGTCGGGATCATCCGGGATTTCTGCGAATCCTTCTGCGCCCACGTCATATGTTTTCAGGTTTGAAACGCCTGGTTGACAAACCTGGTTGACACGCACCCACGAGCGCTGCCGGCCGTACTTATCAAACCGATGTACCGGTCCCGGCTCCCAGCCCTCGATGGCGTGGCGCATGATGTCGGTGATCTCGATGCTTTCCCGGCGGGACGGATCGGTGAAGGGATTGTGCAGCGCCTCCCGGTAGATCTGCCCCACGCAGACATGGTCGCCATCGTAGCCGTCAAGATACATCCCGTATTTGCTGCTTGATGGTCTCAAAGTTGGGATGAATCGGCTCATACCCATCCGCCCGAATCCGCGCATTGATGCGAGAATGAAACCTTAAAGATCGGTGATCGGCAAGTTGAAGCCGGATTCTTCCATAAGCCAGAAGAGCCTTACGGTTTTCTGAGCAACTGGTATTCCGCCGATATCATTGTGGATGGAAAGCGGTTCTCTTCAACGGAGCAGTACATCATGTACCGAAAGTGCATGATCCTGGGCGATGAGGCTGCCGCAAAACAGGTAATGACAACGGATGATCCCGGACAACAACAGGCCATTGGCCGTAATGCCAGGAATTACCACAATACGGTTTGGGACGGTGATTGTCAGGTTGTCGCTATGCGTGGCCTGCTGGCCAAGTTTTCCCAACATGATGATCTCAGAAAGAAGTTGCTGGAGACAGGTAATGCTTACCTGGTCGAGTGCGCCAGGAGCGACCGCCGTTGGGCATGCGGTATCGGACTGTATGATGATAACAGGCGGGATATAGACCGGTGGAAAGGGAAGAATATCCTGGGCTTTGCGTTGATGGAGGTAAGAAAGAGCATGAGAAACGATACAAGGAAATAAAAAACGAGAAGCGAATCAATATTGCTACTTAAAGTGCTCCCCATGTCAAGGACAATTTTGATTAAGCAAGGGGAAGCGGAGGACAAAGCGTGATATACTCTCCCTGCTCGGACGGAGGATAAGGCAA
>CACWZI010000063.1:32729-40817 GCA_902765305.1 uncultured Eubacteriales bacterium | reverse complement strand
GGGCCGCTACAACTCGTACAATATCGAAATGTTCGCGGCAGCCGCCATTCCTGTTCCCTGTTCCCTGTTCCCTGTTCCCTCGTCTCCCCGACAAATCAGAAGTTACCAAACCAAAGGAGCAAGAGCATGCTAAACAAAACCATTCCCTTCACCGCCGCCATATTCGACCTGGACGGCACGCTGCTGGACAGCGTTTGGGTCTGGCGGGAGGTGGATCGGGCCTTCTTCGAGGAGATCGGCGTCGCGGAACCGGAGGACTACGCCCGCTCGATCCAGGGCATGAGCTTTCGGGAGGCCGCGGAATACACCGCGCGGCGCTTCGGCCTTTCCCGGACGGCGGAGGAAGTCATGGACGGTTGGATGCGCATGACCGCCGAGGCCTATGCCCACAGGGTGGCGCTGAAGCCGGGGGCGCTTCAATACCTGCGGGCGCTGAAGCGCGCCGGGGTGAAGCTGGCCGTGGCCTCTGCCAACCGGGAGGCGCTGTTCGGGCCGACCCTGCGCCGCTTTGGCGCGTGGGAGCTGTTCGACGCCGTGTGCACCTCCGCCGAGGTGGGGGACGCGGGCAAGGGCGACGGCGCGCTGTTTGCGCTGGCGGCCGAGAAGCTGGGCGTCGTCCCCGGGGAGTGCGTCGTGTTCGAGGATACGCTGGAGGGCGTGCGGGGGGCGCGGAAGGCGGGCATGGGCGTCTATGCCGTGCGCGATGCGGGCAACGACCACCATCTTGAAAAAATCGCCGCCCTGGCGGACGGCGTGATCGACGATTTTACCCGGATGGCGGGCTTTCACGACCTGCCCCAGAGGGGGCGGTGCGTAATCTTCACCGCCCGCTGCGACGGCGACGTGAAGCGGGCCTATGCACCCCAGGACGGGGATTATGTGCTCTGCGCGGACGGCGGCTGGCAGCTGGCGCGACAGGCGGGCTTCCGGCCCGATCTGGTCATCGGGGACTTCGATTCCTCCGACCAGCCGGGGGACGGCCCGGTGGAGCGCTACCCTGTGGAGAAGGACGACACCGATACCATGCTCTGCCTGAAGCGGGGCCTTTCGATGGGCTTCGACGACTTTCTGGTCGTGGGCGGCTTCGGTGGACGGATCGATCATACGGTGGGTAACCTCCAGGCGCTGCGCTACGCCGCGAACCGCGCCGCCGCCATTGTGATGAGAGACGGCGCAAGCTGGGCGACGGTGGTCGAGGGCGGCGCGGTGCGCGTGCCCGCCGATGCCATCGGCGAAGGGCCCGTCAAGCTGTCGGTGTTCGCGCTGGATAGGGAGTGCCGGGGCGTGACCATCCGAGGCACCAAGTGGCAGATCGAAAACGCCACGTGGACCAACGGCTTTCCCCTGGGTGTCAGCAACGAATTCACCGCTGAATGCGCGGAGATCTCCGTAGCGGAGGGCGCGTTGCTGGTGACCGTTTGCAGGGAAGAACAGCCGGGGAGAGGTGCATAAAGGATGAATAAGAAGAGCCTGATGCGCCTTATGGATGTGGCGCTGGCACTGGCCCTGTTTCGGGTGCTGGACAATCTGGATTTGCCCTATCCGAGGACGCTCGGCGGGCTGTGGAACATGCACAGGGATATTTTTCGCACGGCAACGTCCGTGCTGTGGCTGGTCATGCTGTGGCTCAGCCTGTATCCCGTCCGGGACAGCGGTAAGCGGGTGTCGCGGTTGACCGTGACGTCGGGCGCGGCACTGTGCGTGTCTGTCCTGGCCATGACCTATGCCAATCATCTCGTCATCTATTCCTACAAGGCCCTGCTTTCACAGCTGATCTACGGGGGCACGGCGATGCTGTGCGGCGCGAGCGCCTGGGCGCTGTGCCGGGGGCTGGGAAGGGACAACCCGGACGTGCCGGAATGCGGGGACGCCTGCCGCATCTGCGAGCGCTCGCTGGCCGTGGCCCTGGGGCTGATGCTTGCGGGCATGGTTGCCTGTGTGTTGAAGTTTCGACAGGCCATGTGGTATTCCGTGGCCGCCGCCGGCGTCTGGCTATTGGTCAGGTGGATGGTGGGGAGAGATAAATCAGAATTTGCATAGGGGCAGAGAATCATCCCAAAGGAGGTGGTACCATGAAGGACGGCGCGACGCAGACGCGCGTCTTTGAAGAATATCCCGTCGTCCGGGCGGTGCTGGCCCTGGCCGTTCCCACGGTGGTCAGCCAGGTGATCCTGGTGATCTACAACATGGCCGACACCTTCTTCATCGGTCAGACGGGCAGCGATACCAAGATCACGGCGGTGACGGTGTGCATGCCCGCCTTCATGTTCCTGTCAGCCATATCGAACCTGTTCGGCGTGGGCGGAGCCAGCGTGATCGCCCGGGCGCTGGGCGGGGGCGACGGGAAAAAGGCGCGGCTCACGGCGGCCTTCGCCTTTTGGGGCTGCCTTATCGTAACAATGCTGTATTCCGCCGGGGCATGGCTGTTCCTGGACCGATTCGTGGACCTGCTGGGCGGCAGCGAATCCGCCGTGCATGCCGAAGCCCGACACTATCTGTTGGTCACCGTGGCGCTGGGCGGCGTGGCCACGTCGTTGAACGCGCTGCTGGGCCACCTGGTGCGCTCGGAGGGCCGGTCCGGTCAGGCGGGCTTTGGAATCGCCCTGGGGGGCGTGATGAACATCGGGCTCGATCCGCTGTTCATGTTCCGCCTGCTGCCGCCGGGCAATGAGGTTCTGGGCGCGGCTGTCGCCACGTCCCTTTCCAACCTGATCGCCACGCTGTACTTCATGGGGCTGATCTTCCGAAACCGCAGGCAGTCCGTGCTGGATCTGACGCCCTGCCGGGGGGCGCTGGAGCGCCGCATTCCCGCCGAGGTGCTGGCCACGGGACTGCCCGCCTGCCTGATGACGCTGTGCGAGAACATCAGCTACGCGGTGCTGGACAACCTGATGGCCCTGTCCGGCACTGTGATGCAGGCCGGCATCGGCGTGGCCAAGAAGGTGAACATGCTGGCCCACTGCATGGTGCGGGGCATGGCCCAGGGCGTGCTGCCGCTGATCGGTTACAACTTTGCCGCCCGCAACTACAGGCGCATGAAATCCGCCATTCGCATCTCCACGTCGATCTCTGTGACCCTGGCGACGCTGTGCATGGCCGCGAGCCTGCTGTTCAGCCGGAACCTGATCGGCCTGTTCATACAGCACGAATCCGGCTCCCTGACCTACGGCAGCCGCTTTTTGCGGATACTTTGCATTGGCGGTCCCTTTTCGGCCTTCGCCTACGGCATCATTTCCCTGTTCCAGGCGGTGGGGGAGAGCTGGAAATCCCTGCTGCTGGCCATCATGCGCAAGGGCATGCTGGACATCCCGCTGATGTTCCTGCTGCTTCGCCCCATTCCCATATACGGCATCGTCTGGGCGACGCCGATCGCGGATATTCTGTGCTGTATGACGGCGTTGACGATGCTCCTGCGATTTATCCGGCGATTGGACAGCCTTGAGGGGTACGGGGTCGGAAATCAATAAGAAGGGCGCTTCAGATCCACAGCGGATTTGAAGCGCCTTCCCGATCGGCCTCTATTCCTCGGCCCAGCCCTTGCTTCGCTCCACAGCCCTGTGCCAGTGGCGCAGCAGCAGGGCGCGGTGCCTTTCGTCCATGGCGGGGATGAATTCCCGGTCGACGGATTGCAGGTTTCTCAGGTCGCCGTCGGTCCACAGCCCCACAGCGCGTCCGGCCAGCATGGCCGCGCCCATGGCGGTGGTCTCGATCACCTCCGGGCGGATCACGTCGGCGTTCACCAGGTCTGCCTGGAACTGCATCAAAAAGCTGTTGGCGCTGGCGCCGCCGTCCACCCGCAGGGCTACGGTCTTGATGCCGGCGTCGGATTCCATGGCTTCGATCACGTCCGCCGACTGGTAGGCGATGGATTCCAGAGCCGCCCGGACGATGTGGGCGCGGTTCGCGCCGCGGGTCAGGCCCACCAGGGTGCCCCGGCTGTACATATCCCAGTGAGGCGCGCCGAGGCCGGTGAAGGCGGGCACGAAGTACACGCCGCCGTTGTCCGCCACCTCCTGGGCGATGGCTTCGGTCTCGGCCGCGGTTTTGACCAGCCCAAGCTCGTCCCGCAGCCACTGGACCACCGCGCCGCCCACGAACACGCTGCCCTCCAGCGCGTATACAGGCTTGCCGTCCACGCGCCAGGCGACGGTGGTGATCAGGTTGTGGGTGGAGCGCACAGGCGCTTCGCCGGTATTCATCAGCACAAAGCAGCCGGTGCCGTAGGTGTTCTTGCACATGCCCGGGTCAAAGCAGCCCTGGCCGAACAGCGCGGCATGCTGGTCGCCGGCCATCGCCGCCAGCGGGATTTCCCGGCCCAGGATGCGGCTGTCCAGCATCCCCACGACGGCGGCGCTGTCCACCACCTCGGGCAGCAGCGGTGCGGGGATGTCCATGGCCCGAAGCAGGTCCTTGTCCCAGCGCTGGTTATGGATGTCGTACAGCATCGTCCGTGAGGCGTTGGTGGCGTCGGTCACGTGCACGCGCCCGCCGGTCAGGTGCCAGGCCAGGAAGCTGTCCACCGTGCCGAAGCACAGCTCGCCCTTTGCCGCCCGCTCCCGTGCGCCGTCAATGCGGTCCAACATCCATTGCAGCTTTGTGCCCGAGAAGTAGGCGTCCGGCACCAGCCCGGTGCGATCCCGCAGCAGGTTGCCCAGACCGTCCTGCTTTAGTCGCTCCACCAGGGGCGCGGTGCGGCGGCACTGCCACACGATGGCGTTGCACAGCGGCTCTCCGGTGCGCCTGTCCCAGAGCAATGTGGTCTCCCGCTGGTTGGTGATGCCCACCGCCGCGATGTCCGATGGGTCGATGCCCGCCTTGTCCACCGCCAGCTTCAGCGAGGTGATCTGGCTGTCCAGTATGTCCTGGGGGCGATGCTCCACCCAGCCCGGATGGGGATAGATCTGGGCAAATTCGATGTTATGGGACGCCACCATGTGCCCCTGACCGTCAAATACCACCGCCCGGGAGCTCGTCGTTCCCTGATCCAGCGCAACGATGTATTTCATGTCCTGACCTCCCAAATGTCGCATATATAAGCATCGCAGGAACGCCTGCAGGCGTTTTCGAAGGTTTACTGGCGGTAAATCGAGAAATCTGCAAGCAGCAGATGTCGGAAAAGGCACCGCCAGATGTGCCGCCGTATTGTGCGGTAGTTCCTTAAATCATAGTCAACCCACAGCTTCGCCGGTACTCTCTTCGGCAGGCGCTTCAGCCTCGGCGGGTGCCTCTTCGGCAGGCGGCGCTTCGCTGGCGGGTTCTTCCTCCACGACCACTTCTTCGGCGGCCGCCTCCTGGACAGGCTCGGGCGCGGCCTGCTCGACCTGCTGCGCGGCCTGCGGCACCAACGGCTGGCCTTCAGCCACCGGGCCGGCGTTGGCGTTGGCCTCCACATTGATGCGCTGCTTCATGCCCTCGCTGGGCAGGAAGATGCTCACCATGCGGGTGGGCAGCCGCTTGGCCAGCCCATCCAGCCGTATCACGTTGAAGATGTTCAGCACGTTCAATACCACCACAACGAACAGCAGCAGCATCACGGCGGTCAGGAAACCCTTCAGGATGCCCAGCAGCACATGCCCAAAGGACGTGCCTTCGTCCTCGTCGTCGTAGTCGTCGTAATCGTCGTCGTCATCGTAGTCGTCGTAATCGTCGTCATCCTCGTCGTCTTCATCGTATTGGCGGCCACGGCGTGACCTGCGTCCGCGACGATCATCATCTTCATCTTCGTCCTCGTCGAAGTCGTCCTCGTCCTCGTCATCCTCGTCTTCGTCCCGAGCCTTGCGACGACGCCCAAACAGGCCGCGGCGGGGACGCTCGTCCTCGTCGTCGTCATCCTCGTCGTCTTCTTCGTCCTCGTCGTCCTCATCCTCGTCCCGGGCCTTGCGACGGCGCCCGAACAGGCCGCGGCGGGGACGCTCGTCTTCCTCTTCCTCGTCCTCGTTTTCCTTATCGTCGCCCTCCAGATCCTTGTCGTTCATCAGGTCGTCGAGGTTGGCCTTGGAGACGGCTTTGTATTCGCGGGTGGGCTCGTCGGTGACGGCGTCATAATCAGCCTTCGAGGGCTCTATGTTCACGATGCCCTTCGACACGTCCTCGATGGCATCTGCCTCAAGGGCGGCTTCGCCGGATGTTTCCACGGCGACCTGAGCAACCGCGTCAGCCTGAGCAGCGGCAACCGCGCTGGCACCGGCTGCAGCCTCGGCAGCCTGGGCCGCCGCTTCGGCTTCCGCCCTGGCGGCTTCGGCCTGCGCCGCCGCTTCGGCGGCGGCCTTTTCCGCAGCCAGGCGCTGCGCCAGCTCGCGCCGCTCGCGACGGGTCATGCCGGAGGTCTCCAAACCGGCGGCGAGCGCATCGGTCGTTTCGGTATTCACGTTGTTCAGATCGCTCATGTCAGGTCCTCCTTCATTGTCCTGGACTGCGGGCGCGGCCCAAACCGTTTCCTCTTCCCGCAAGCCGACGCCGGCTGTCGGCGCCTCCTGAGTGGTTGCGGCGCCAGTGGTGACGTTGACCGCGTCGTCATCGACGAACGCATTGCCTTCGTCTTCATCCACATATTCCGCGTCATCCGGCAATTCGCTACCGGATTCTTCGTCATCGTCGATGCGCACGACGAACAGGCGCATGAACTTCTTAAAGCCGCTGACCCTGTCGGGCGCGTCGTCCTCGAACGCCTCGTCCTCGTAATCCTCGATCTCGCCGTCGGGATCATCGTCGCCGGGATCATCGTCGCCGGGAATGTCGTCCTTCAAAGCGCTGGGGGTGGCCTGTACGGTGGACGCTTCATCCAGGACGTCCTCGACCGGCGCATCCTCCCGGGGCGCTTCTTCCACTGCGTTGGACTCGGGCGCGTTCAAAGGCGCGCTGCCGGATTCCGGGGCGGGCGCTTCGTCGATCCGGTCATCGATGTTTTCGTCATCGTCCGGATACTCGTCATCTTCGTAATCCTCTTCCCGGCTGCGCCGGCCAAACCGCCCGGCCAGCTTGCCGCGAATGCCCTTGAAGGCGTGGATGAAGGGGTCGAAGGGATTGGGGTTATCAGCGGCGGCTTCCTCGTCTTCCTGCTCGTTTTCATCCGGCAGGGGGTCGTCCAGCAGCGCCGCGTCCTCCACATTCCTGTCATCAGAGGGCGATGCCCAAGATTCCGGGTTGTCTGACAGATCCAATCCCGCGGATACATCCTCCGGCTCAGGGGCGGAGGCCTCTGTCACAGGAGACTCTGTGGGGATTTCCTGCGTGGCAGGCTCCACCACCGGCGAGGATTCCACCATCGAAGGGGATTCCACTATCGGGGAATCTGCCATCGAAGCGGGTTGGGCCACCGGGGCAGACGCCTCCTGTGGGGTGGACGTCACCTGCGTGATGGGTGCCGCCGGCGAAGCAGGCTCTGCCAGCGGTGCGGATGGGGCCTCTGGGGCATCCTTTTGCCGCTGGCTGTTTTTATATTCCTCGTGCCTTCGGCGAAGCTCGAAGTAGTCCAACGAAGGTTCGATTTCCCGTTTGTTGCTCATAGCGTTACCGCCTCTCATCCATGCCAGTAAAAAACCTTTGGGCATAACTATACACTTCAATTATATCTATATTCGTCTCCCGTTGCAAGGGGCAAGGGGGATATGCCCAAAAATATTTACGATTGGCCCTGAAATGGTTATTTCAGTCTGATTTTGCATATAATTTCATCGCAATTCAGCAGGGAAGGTGATATTTTGGATCATCCCAGTCAGCTTTTCAGCCGCATCCGCCGCCAGAAGGCACGACCAAACCTGATTAGACACGGGCAGGACGGCGTCGCCCCGACCCCGATCCAAACTGCCGTCCGAACCCCGGCCTATGTCCCCCCACAGCCGCAGGCAGCTTCCCCCGATGCGCCGCAGTCCGACGCTGCCCGCGACCTCCCGTCTTCGCCCGCCGCCCCGCCCCGCCCCGCCCGCGGCCACGCCCTCTACAGCCAGGTCATGCGCAGCCACGACCGCATGGGAACGAGACACGTGTAACTTCTGATTTGTCGGGGAGACGAGGGAACAGGGAACAGGGAACAGGGAACAGGGAACAGGAATGGCGGCTGCCGCGAACATTTCGATATTGTACGAGTTG
>CACWZI010000063.1:0-32718 GCA_902765305.1 uncultured Eubacteriales bacterium | reverse complement strand
GTCGCCCTAAAGGACTAACTTCGTGTCGCGGCAACCTGCCGCCACCGTTCCCAGCCGATAAGAATGCCGTGGCGGCAGATTGCCGCCGCTACAGGGCTTACAGGGATATCATTTTCATCGCGGGAACGTTCCCTTCGTTCTGGCTGCAACATTCCGTGCGCGGCTTTTCCTGTTCCCTGTTCTTTGGGCCTGCCGGCCCCATCTTGCTAAAAACAGTAAAAACAGTCCACAGGACTGTTTTCCGGGCGCTCGATGTCCCTGTTCCCTTTGTACTACCCTCTGCTTTTCCACCAACAGCTCGATAAATCAGAATTTCTCCTCCTCTATCAGCCCCGACGCCCGCAGGCTGTCGGCGCAGAGCTCGATGACCTCCTGCAACGTGCCGCCCCTTTGCAGGTGCTCGGTGATCAGTTCACCCGCGTCCCATACCGTTAAATATCGGTAATTCTGGCGCAGGCCTGCCCACAGCAATAGCCGGGTCGCGCTGAAATGATGGTGCATCAGCTCGTCAAGGGGCATATCCGCCCGCGCCTCCATCGCGCACAGGCTGTTGATCGTGTAATGCAGCACCAGCGGCAGGCCGGCCAGCCAGACGACCTGGCCCTTCTTGTCTTCATGCTTATCCAATTCTGTTCCTCCTATCCGGGTCCTTCGCGTCGCTGAGTGATTCCCGCTCTGTTGACAGTGAAGCAGGCAGCGTGCTCTGCAACAGGAAGCGATTGTGCAGCCTGCGGGGATACTGTTCGTCACGCTCGCCGATGCGCGCCGCCACTTCCTTCCAGCTCAGGCCGTCCACATAGCGGCCGGCCATGATCTGCCGCATCCTGCTGTCATCGATGCTGTCGATGTAGCGATGCAGTGCGCCAAGCTGTGCCATGCAAGTGGCGCGCCTCGCAGCAAGGGCGTCTCTCAGGGCGACGAGCTGTGCCCCATATTCCAGGGTCGCCCGTCCCCGCCATCGGCAGCGTGTATTTCCCGTGATCTCGGTCTCCAGTCGTTCGAGGCGCTGGGTGAGCAGTATCACTTCACCCTTCAAATACCTGAGCTGCTTCAGCTGTTCAATCTTCCCTTTGACATCCAATGGCGCCGTTCCCTCCTATCATAATCGAACAAATGTTCTTGATTCCTGTACATTATAAACCGAAAACGGTTAGAAATCAACCGTATTTTTAAAAATTAATACCGTGTTCGGTTAGATTGTGCTTGTTATACAGCTTTTCATATGGTATAATTGGCATATATACAGGAGGTGAGCGACGGTGAAGCTGAGCGAAAAGCTGGCGCGGCTGAAGGCGCGGCGCGGACTGACCACCGACGCGCTGTCGTTGAAATCCGGCATACCGAAGGGCACGATCAACAAGGTGCTCAACGGCGAGACCCGCAATCCCACCATCAGCACGTTGAAGGCCCTGGCGGAGGCACTGGAATGCCCGTTGGAATGGCTCAGCGACAACGGTGGCTCCGCGGCCGTGCCGCCCCCGCAACCGGCGGACATACCGGGCGTGCGCCGCCTGGGCGATGGGGCACAGGCCCATTGGTTCGACAATCTGCTGCCTGTGCTGACCCGCCGGGTGCCGCTGCTGGGCACGATCGCCGCGGGCACGCCCATCTACGCCGAGCAGGATCTGGCCGTGGCGGACTGCGAAACCGGTATCCACTGTGACTTTGCCCTGCGGGTAAAGGGCGACAGCATGATCGGCGCCCGCATCCACGACGGCGACGTGGTCTTCATCCGCCGCCAGGACGATGTGGCGGACGGGCAGATCGCCGCGGTGGTCATCGACGACGAAGCCACCCTGAAGCGGGTGTATCACGTGAAGAACGGCCTGCAGCTGCTGTCGGAAAACCCCAAGTATCCCCCGATGATGTTCACCCTGGCCGAATGCGGCGTGATCCGCATCCTCGGCCTGGCGGTGGGGTTTACGGGGAGGCTGTGAAATTCTGATTTGTCGCGGAGCGACAAATCAGAATTTATTCAAAGAAAGGAAGAAACCCATGTCTATCCAAAACGTTCGCGAATACCTGACCCCTCTGGGCCTTTCGGGCAGGATCCTTGAGTTTGAAACCTCCAGCGCCACGGTAGAGCTGGCGGCGCAGGCGGCGGGGGTGATCCCGGCGCGCATTGCCAAGAGCCTGAGCCTGATGCTGCCGGATGGGCCGATCCTGCTGGTGACAGCCGGGGACGCCCGCATCGACAACCCCCGCTTCAAGGCCCATTTCCATGCCAAGGCGAAGATGCTCAGCGCAGACAAGGTCGCCATGCGCATCGGCCATGCCGTGGGGGGCGTGTGCCCCTTCGCCATCAAGGACGACGTGCGCACCTGGCTGGATGTCTCGCTGAAGCGCTTTGACACGGTGTTTCCCGCCTGCGGCAGCGCAAACAGCGCCATCGAGCTGAGCTGTGACGCCCTCGAGGCCGCGGCGCAGAACTTTGCCGGGTGGGTGGACGTGTGCAAGGGCTGGCAGGATGTCATATTGTCTTAACACCATATGGGATTTTTCATCTTATTTCAAAAGTATTAAAAATCATTGACATTTATTGTAACAAGTGCTATAATCAGTGCACAATGAAAATCTGTGTACTGGAGAAACAGCCATGAGAGTTACATATTCGCCGGTCAAACGCTTCCTCGTATTGCTGCTGGCCCTGGCGCTTTTGCTGACAGCCCTGCCGCAGGCCCTGGCCGAGGGCAACTTTGAAGCGGTCGTCTCGGTGGACGGTATGAAGGTATATGCCCAGGCAAAGCCTCACGACGTGTTGACCACGCTGCCCCGGGGCACCGTGGTGACGGTGTTGGCCTGGTCGGGCAAGGCGGCGCTGATCAGCGCTGGCTTGATCACCGGTGTCGCCCGGGTTTCCGAGATGTCCCGCGTCGCCCAGTCCGCGGCACCCACGGCGTCGGCTACCCCAACCCCGGGCCAGTCCATGTTCACCAATCAGCAGACGCGCGTCTACCGCCGGCCCAGTGCGGCCAGCCAGTACGTCACGCTTCAGGCGGGTGTGAAGGTGCAGGTGCTTTCCGTAAACGGCGCTTACGCCCAGGTTTCAATGGACGGCAGGGTGGGCTACATGCTCTACAGTCACCTGAGCGCGTCTGCAGCATCCACCGCCGCGCCGGCGCAAAGCGTCAATATGCCCGTGGTCACCCTGGTGGAGGCTCAGATTTACGAAAACCCCGATTATTCCGGCGAAGCCGTGACTGTGCGCAAGGGCTACAAGCTGACGCTGCTGGCTGTGAACGGCGAGGTAGCCATGGTGACCCGCAACAGCATGATCGGCTATCTGCCGGTGGCCTGCCTGAGCAAGGACAGCGCGCCTGCGACCACCCAGCCCGTGAGCGAATCCAAGTCCAAGGCCAATCCCTTCACCGCAGGCAGCAACGAGTACATCATCTTCGACTTTCTGATCAATGAAATGAAGCTGAACCGCGCCGCAACGATGGGCGTGATGGCCAACATCTACTGGGAATCCGGCTACAAGGCCGTGATCGACGGCGATGGCGGCACCAGCTACGGCCTGTGCCAGTGGCACGCCGGCCGCAAGACGCGCCTGATCAACTGGTGCACCGAAAAAGGCTTGGACTACAATTCCGTGGAAGGCCAGATGAGGTACCTGCAATATGAGCTGCCCAACTTCTATCCCTCGGTGGACAGCTACATCCGCCAGGTGGAGAATACCGCCGAGGGCGCCTACGACGCGGCTTACTACTTCTGCTTCAACTTTGAAGCCCCGGCCAACCGCACCGCCCAGTCCACCAAGCGCGGCAACTACGCCAAGGATACGCTGTTTCCGAAGACGAAGTGACCGATAAAGTGAATCGCCCCCGATTTGCATGGATCAAATCGGGGGCGATTCATCTGCAAGGGCTACTTTCCCCGTCCCAGTGGGAACTGGCCGATGCGCAGCGTTGTGCCGCCGAAGGGCACCAGCTCGATCACCTGGGCGTCCTTTTCCCGCACCGTCGGCACCATCGGTACGCTGGCGCAGCTGTTACCGTCCATGTGCCAATCCACCGGCACGGCCTTCACCAGCACCTTCACCGGCGCTTCTCCCTTGCCGAAGGCGCCGGGGCGTGCGCCGCTGTACACGGCCTTCATGGGCTCATCCCGCACCAGCGCCCAGTTCCAGGGGCTCCCGGCGGTCACCTGCCAGTCGTCATTTTCCGTCCTTTCCCGGATCTCTTCGGGCTGCAGGGCCATCAGCAGCGGCCCCAGCTCCACTGCCCCGGACTGGTGATACCACTTGGTCAGGCGGGGCACCGTGCCCATCTCCAGGCGGATCACGTCGCCGGAGCGCCAGCGGCGGCGCACGCAGCTGACATCGCCTGCCCGCACCTGCATGATTTCGCCGTCCGGCAGGAACACCATGGGCTGGCGGATCCAGGCGGGCATGCGCAGGTAAAGCGGGAATTCACAGGGCTTCTTGACGGATACCCGAATCTCCACCGACTGGCTGAAGGGATAGCTGCCGCTGACCTGCAGGCGCACCGGCACGCCGTCCAGCACCGCGCGCACCGTGCAGGGCGCGTAGCTGACGGCCTGCAGGCCGCCATCGGCGGTGGCATACCACAGCGACGCAACAAACCTGGGCCACCCCTGGCCGCAGTTGGCGGCGCAGCAGTCCTCGTCCGGCACCGCGGCGAACAGGTTCGCGCCGTCGGTGCAGTTGTACCACCTGCGCGGTTCCCGGGACACCTTCACCTGGTTGACCTGCTCCTGGCACTGGTGGGCGGTCATGTCTGCCGAGAAGGCCGCGGGCAGCGCGTTGTAGGCGATCTTTTCCAGTATGTCGGCGTATTCGGCGTTGAAATCCCCCAGACCCAGCAGCGTCTCCAGCGTGCTCATCAGTTCCACGATGGCGCAGAGCTCGGAGCCCTGGGTGGGGCTGTTGCCGTTGAGATGCTTGTCGCAGATGAACATGCCGCTGGCCACGCCGTGGTGGCGCACCAGCTTGCTCCAGCCGAAGCGGAAACCGCCCTCCTCCTTGAAGCCCGACTTGAACAGGTTGATCACGCCGGGGGTCTTCAGGCCCATGGCGATGTTTACGCCGTGGGACAGGTGGAACTGGGTGTGGAAATAGGGGCGCTTTTCCCCCTCCAGGGGCTCCTCCCGCTCCTCCTCCAGGGCCTCCTTCAGCCGGTCCCACTTCAGCGAGCGGCTCATGGGCACGGTGTTGGCGAAGGTGTGGAAGTAATTCGGCCAGTCCAGCGTCTGGGCCCGCAGCTTTTTGCACAGCTCCAGCAGGTGCTTCTGGCCGGTGATGTTGTACAGCCACAGCGCCAGCTCCATGTTCTCGCCGCCCCGGGCCACGGCCCACGCCTTCAGCGGGTGGTCGTTCAGGTGGGCCACCTGGTACTTGAAGAACCTATCCATCAGCACCAGCACCCGCCGGTCGTTGGTGGCGGTGAAATACTGGCGCAGGGCCTTCAGCGCGATCATCAGCGGCCAGTAATCGTCGTTGCGCTCCGGGCCGAACCAGCCGTCCTCCCGCTGGCTGGCCAGGATCCACTCGATGTAGCGCATGGCCTTGGCCTTCAGTGCCTCGTCGTCCAGCGTCCAGGCCAGGGCCACCAACCCATCCAGATAATAGGGCGCGTTTTCACCGCAATTGCCCGGGCCGCCCAGCCAGCCGGACTCCGGCCCCAGGTCTGACCACCGCTCATCCAGCCCGCCGGTCAGGCCGTCGCGCTGGGTTTGCAGCTGCTCAAGCAGCCATTCTTCGGGGCGGATGCTGCCCAGGGGAAGCGGGGAAAGGGTATTCGGCGTCAGGGGCGCCCTGTTGAAGATGGGTTTCATGTCTGCACCTCTATTTATTCGAATATACGATATTCACATTCGATCCTGCCGTTATAGTAACGCCTGCGCCGGGTGGCCCGGCGGCCATAGGCCTGCTCGAAGAGTGTGTCGGCGCTGAAGGCGCACAGCTTCCAGCCCCTGAAGCGCCTTTGCAGCTCGCCCAGCTGTTTGGCCACGGCGTGGGCTGCCCGTTGGTTGTCCAGTCGCTCGCCGTAGGGCGGATTGGCCACGAATACGCCTGTCGGCTCCAAGGGAAGGTCGTCACCGGGGTTCAGCGCCCGCATGTCCTTCACTGAAAGTGCGATGCGCCCCGCCAGTCCCGCCTGCTTCACGTGGCGGGTGGCCAGCTCGATGGCCTCGGGGTTGATATCGCTGCCGGACACGGCCAGCGGCCGCCGGCTGCCCTCCTCGAACTTCTTCCGGGCCTCGGCGCGAATCGCGTCCAGCGCGGCGTGGGGAACGCAGGGCCAGGCCTCCATGGCGAATTTGCGGGTCAGCCCAGGGGCGCGGTTCAGGGCGATGAAGGCCGCCTCGATCAGTACCGTGCCCGTGCCACAGCAGGGGTCGTGCAGCGGCTGCCAGGGGTGCCAGCCGCTCTGCAGCACCAGCGCCGCCGCCAGTGTCTCCCGCAGGGGCGCCTCGCCGTTCCAGGTGCGGTAGCCCCGCTTCGAAAGCGGCTCTCCGGAGGCGTCCACCGCCACGGTGACCATGTCATTGCGTATGGATATATCCACCTGGAACACGGCCCCGGTCTCGGAAAACCAGTCCGCCCCATAGGTGGTCTTCAGCTTTTCCACCATGGCCCGCTTGGCGATCTTCTGCACGTCCGACGGGCTCATCAGCTGGGATTTTACGCACCGGGCGCGGATCGGGAAGGCCGCGTCCGCCGGCAGCAGCTTCTGCCAGTCGACGGCCTTCACGCCCTGGAACAGTTCCTCATAGCTTCGGGCCTCGAATCGGGCCATCACCAGCATGATCCGATCGCAGGTGCGCAGCCACAGGTTCGCCCGGAAGGCGTCCTCGAAGTTGCCCTCGAACGACGCGCCTCCCACGTCCATCACCCGGACGTTTTTCATGCCCATGTGCTTCAGATCCCGCCCGGTCATGCCTTCCATGCCAAAGGCGGCGCTCGCTATCCATTCCATCGCTTTTTCTCCATACGCTGGCTTCTTTCTACAGTCAAAAGAAGAAACCATTTCCCCCTATTATTCCATATTCTATTATAATTGATTAAGCGCCTTTCTTCAAGCGAAGAAAGGCGCTCTCAAACATTTAACCTCGGTCAGTCGTACGCTACACAAAATCCTCGCGCATCGGGGCGAAGATGTCCAGCAGCGCACCCGCCTCCAGGCACAGCGTGCCATGGGGGATGCCGGACGGAAAGGCCAGCGTATCGCCGGGGCCGACCTCCACGGCCTCGCCATCCACATTGAAGCGGAAGCGGCCGGAGCGTACATAGGTGTTCTGGCAGTGGGGATGGGTATGCACGGTGCCCTCGCTGCCCTTTTCAAAGTTGACCTCCACGATCATCAGCTGGGGCGTATAAGCCAGCACCCGCCGGGAAACCCCGCCGCCCAGGTCGTTCAAAACTGTGTCAGCGTGATAGACTACATTGGCTTTCATATTCGTACCTCCTGTTTATTAATTCTGATTTATCTAGCTGTTGCTCGATAAATCAGAATTTACGCCTTCCAAAAATCCAATATCCCTCGCCACCACCCGAACAGCACCGCATCCGGGGAGCGGTAGATCTCGTGCTTCGAGCCGGGCACCAGGGTCCGCTTGCCGTCGCGCAGCCGCGCGGCGAAGGCCTTCTGGGCGTCGGGCATCACGGAGTTGTCGTCTTCGGCGGTGAACAGCCACATCGGGATGTCGATGCGCTCCACCGTGCCGGGGGCCAATACGGCCTTCGACGCCCAAATCGCCTCCCAAGTCCAGCCGTAGGTGGGGCCATTGTTCTGGAATTCGGGGGTCCTGACCCGCAGGGCGTCGTACCATTCGAATCGCTCCCGGCCTGTGGCGCAGGAGGTTTCAAAATTCTCAGCCCCGGCGTAGGGTCTAGAAAACAGCACGCGCTTCTTGTCTCCGCCCAGCCGTTTGGCCGTGGCACACATCAGTTTCCCCGCCACCGGGGGCAGCCCGCCCAGGTTTGGGGCGATCATCGGCGCGCACAGCGCCGCCTTTTCGAACACGCCGGCGTTGTTTTCCAGGAACAGCGACGAAACCGCGCCGCCCATGCTGTGGGCAAACAGCAGCCAGGGCCGGGGCATGGCCTTCAGCACCGCGTCGCACACGGATTTCAGGTCGTCCACGTATTCCACAAACCGGTCCACGTGGGTCAGGGAGATGTCCGTGATCGCCGGGTCGCGCCAGGAGCGCCCGTGCCCCCGCTGGTCGTAGGCAATCACGCTGTAGCCGCACCGCAGCAGCGAATGGATCAATTCTGCGTACTTGTCGGCGTTCTCGGTGAAGCCGTGGACGATCACCACCGTGCCCCTGGGCGTTTCAGCGTCAAACCGGCAGCAAAACAGCGGTCTTCCATCTTTTCCCTCCACGGTGGCGTCCGTCCGCCGCGCCGCCAGCCAGGGCAGCACGATCTCATTCATCGTCTCCGTATAATGCCCGGACAGAACCAGCCCATCGGGATTGAAGCGCGCATCACTCATGGCAGACACTTCCAATTCCTCATTCCTCATTTCTAATTCCTCATTATTTTTGCGTATACCCGCTTCTCATTATACACCATGAACAGCGCGCCGCCCAGCACACAGACCGCGGCTGCGGCGACGGCGGTGATGCGGTAGCCGGCGCCGGTCTCCTGGCCGATGGTGGCGAAGGCGGTCACCAGCAGCATGGCGATGGACTGGCCCAGCTTGAAGGCGAAGGTGCGGGCGGCATAGAACATGCCGCTGCGGTTCTCGCCGGTCTCCAGAGCGTCGCACTCGGCGATGTCCGCCACCACGGCCTGGGGCAGTATGCCGAATATGGCCATGGCCGGGGCCGCCACCACGCAGAGGATGTAGCCCTGCACCGCCGGCGGGATGGGCAGCGCACTGCCGAAGAAGGCGGTGTAGACGAAGCTGATCGTAAATACGACAAAGGCGAACAGTATCAGCTTCTTCTTGCCGAATTTCGGCGTCAGCCGGTTCACGGGCACGTAGAACAGCACCGACAGCGCGGTCATCAGCACGAAGTACACCGTGCTCATGCCCTCGTCGAGCTTCAGTAGCGAGGTGACGAAGAAGGGCAGCGCCGTCTGGAACATGGTGATGCCCAGGAAATAGGCGATGTCCGAGGCCACGAACACCCGGAAATCCCGGTTGCGGAAGGTGGCGCCCAGGGATTTCAGCGCGGTGGATTCACTGGGCACGGCCACGACGTAGTCCTTCTCCCGGATCGTGAACACCGGCACGAACATGCAGACCATGCCGATCAGCGACATGCCGGTGAAGGTCACCCGGATGGCTGTCACCCGCTCCAGGCCCGCGCCCTGCAGCGCGCTCCAGATCACCGGGGCCAGGTAGGCCATGGCCATGCCGGCGATGTAAGTGAAGGATATGGACGTTGAGATGGCCATGCGGGTCTGCTGGTTGCTGCCCAGCTCCGGGATGAGCGCGTTGTAGGGCGTGCAGTACATCGTCATGAAGAGATAGAAAAGCATCAGCATCAAAAACAGGAAGGCGGCGTTCACCCAGCTTACGCCGTTCACAGGGGACCAGAACGTGAGTATGCAGCTCAGCGCAAAGGGCACCGCCGCCGCTCGCATGAACGGTATGCGCCGCCCGTCCTTCGACTTGCAGCGGTCCGACAGCGACGCGATCAGCGGGTCGGTGATGGCGTCGAATATGCGCCCGAAGGCCGTGATGGCCCCCAGCACCGTCAGCACCCCCAGTATCGCCAGCCCCTGGGGAATGAATATGGGCTGGCCCGCCTGCTGGGTGGCCAGGTCGGGCTGGTAGTAGTTCACCAGCCAGCTGGAGATCAGCGCCGCCAGCACCGACCAGCCGAACTGGCCCACCGCAAAGCACCACACCTTGCCGGTTGAGAGCTTCTTTGTTTGCGTCATGAAAGTCTCCTCCCCCTGATGTACCATTTACCGGGTATGCCATAATATTAACATAAATGCTCCATACAGGCAAGAAAAAAATGCAGCCAGGGCAGAAAGGGCACCTTCGATCCAATGGAGAGCGAAACCGGAATTCACGCGAACCATAATCTTCCGCATTGCATCAGCCCTTGCCAGTGGGGGAAAATTGTGATAAGCTATAATTGCGGCTCGGTTCGGCTCTCGCCCGTGACGCAATAATCCTTGAAAATGGAGTTCATCATCATTATGAAGAAGATCCTTTGCTCCTGCCTGGCGCTGTTGATGCTGCTTACAGGGATGGCCAATGCGGAAGGTGGCACTGCCACCCCGGCCCTTGTGCCGCTGGACGCCCTGCCCGAAGCGGGTTGGCAGTACACCGTCCAGTTTCCGGACTGGAAGGGCTATCTGGACGATACCCTTGCCATGAACAGCATGTTCAGCTTTCGCTTCTACCACGGCCAGGGGACGATTTATCTGGACGTGGCCGAGGGCGTGACCGGCTTCAACCTGTATGTCAACGGCGTGAAATGCGACACGTCGGGCGTCGGTGCAGGCCTCTGGTCGGTGGACATCTCCGCGGCGGCGGTGGACGGCGTGAACACGCTGCAGGTCACCAACCTGCGGCCCGGGGGCATCGAGAAGGCGGTCACCGTCTACATTGCCTTTCCCGTCGTGCTGGCCGGGGACGCCGGGGCAGAAGGCATCGACCCCGAGACGCTGAGGCTGATCGACGACATCATCGAATCCGACGTGGCCCACGGCTTCACCAGCGCCCAGCTGGCGGTGGTCAAAAACGGCAGGCTGGTGGCGCAGCAATCCTGGGGACGGGTGAACAGCTATAATCCAGACGGCTCGAAGAACAACGACGCCGCTCCCGTAACTGCCGGGACGATGTACGACCTGGCCAGCGTGACCAAGATGTTCGCCGCCGGCTACGCCATCCAGAAGCTGGTGACAGAGGGGCAGCTGGATCTGTATACCCCCGTGGTGGAGATCCTGGGCGACGCCTTTGCCGAGGATACGATGGACCTGGCCTATGCCGGGGTGGATGACCCGCCGGACCTTGCGACCCAGAAGGCCTGGAAGCGCAGCATCACCCTGCGGGACCTGCTGTGCCACGAGGCGGGCTTCCCGAGCACGCCCAACTACAACGATCCGAACTTCGATTTTGCGGCCCAGCAGCGGGGATTGCCGGGGTCGAACGTGATTTACGCCGTGGGTCGCGAGGCTACGCTGAAGGCGCTCTTCAAAACGCCTCTGATGTATCCGCCCCACAGCCGCACACTCTATTCCGACGCCGACTACATGCTGGCGGCGTTCATCGTGGAGCGGGTCACCGGTCAGCGGCTGGATGAATACCTGAAGCAGAATATCTATGGCCCACTGGGCCTTGAGCACATCGGCTTCCTGCCCCTGGAGAACGGCTTTGCCCCCGAGGATTGCGCAGCCACCGAGCTGAACGGCAACACCCGGGACAACAACGTCTCCTTCCCTGGCATACGCACCGAAACCCTCCAGGGCCAGGTGCACGACGAGCGGGCCTGGTACTGCATGGAGGGGGTCTCCGGTCATGCGGGCCTGTTCGCCAGCGCCACGGACCTGGCGAAGCTGGCCAGCGCCATGCTCACCGGGGGTTACGGCGATTGCCGGCTGTTTTCCCGGAATGTGATGGACGTCTTCACCGCGCCGAAGGCACTTGACTTCGGCCAGTGGGGCCTGGGCTGGTGGCGCCAGGGGGATCAGCAGCGCCCCTGGTACTACGGCACCCAGGCTGCGCCGGGCACCGTCGGCCACCAGGGCTGGACCGGAACGCTGGTGATGATCGATCCCAGCCGCGAGCTGGTGGTGGTCTACCTGACGAACAAGATCAATTCCCCGGTGCTGAGCGCCAGCGCGTTGAACAGCTTCGCCAGCGGATGCTTCACTGCGTCGACCCTGGGCTTCGTGCCCCAGCTGCTTTCCATCGGCATGGACGCTGAGGGCGACGTCTCCGCCCAGCTGCTGGACCTGCTGGCCGACATGGCCGTGGAGAGCCTGGGGAAGATCCCTGAGGACGCAGACTCTGATCATCCCTATGTGCAAAACGCCGTGAGCAAGTTCGAGCTGCTGAAGGCCCGGGCCGAAGCGGCAGGGAACGATGAATACGTCGCATTGGCGGAGGAATGGTTGGGGAAATTCTGATTTGTCGCTCTCCGATAAATCAGAAGTTATCCGTGTTCTGACAGGACCCAACGTTTGGAGGAAATTCATGCAAATCAGGCAAGGCATCCGTGGTTGGTGGATCGCGCTGGCGGCGGCGCTGGCGGACCGGCTGACGAAGGTGCTGGTGGCGCGGTTTTGTCCCCGGGGCGGCGCGGTGATACCGGGCGTTCTGAATCTGCGGCCTGTTGAGAACCGGGGCATCGCCTTTTCGATGCTTTCGGGGCAGGGACTCGCGCTGGCGCTGTTCACTGCGGCGCTGATCGCGGGGCTGGTGATCTGGCTGGTGCGCCATCCCGATGCCCCGACGCTTGTGCGGACCGGCCTATGGCTGATCGCCGGGGGCGGACTGGGCAACCTGTATGACAGGCTGACAACGGGGAGCGTTTCCGACTTCATCGAGCTGGCATTTGTGCGCTTCGCCGTGTTCAACGTGGCCGACGTGTGCATCTGCGTGGGCGCGGGGCTGGTGCTGCTGAGCGCCCTGCGGGAGGAGAAAAATGGAAAATAGCCTCGTTTACACCGCCATGGTTGAAACAGACCGGGAGGGGGAGCGACTGGATGTGATCGCCGCGGAGCTGGCGGGAGTCACACGCTCCCGGGCCGGGACGCTGATCAAACAGGGCAGCGTCCTCGTGGACGGCACGACCCAGACCAAGGCCGGCTTCAGGCTGAAGGCGGGCATGGCCCTGCGGGTGGAGGTGCCCCCGGCGGCCCCGGTGGCCGTGGAGGCCGAGGACATCGACCTGGACATACTCTATCAGGACGACGACCTGGCGGTGGTGTTCAAGCCCTCGGGCATGGTGGTGCACCCGGCGGCGGGCAACGAGCGCGGCACGCTGGTGAACGCGCTGCTGAAGCACCTGGACAACCTGTCCGGCATCGGCGGCGAGATCCGTCCCGGCATCGTCCACCGCATCGACAAGGATACCTCTGGGCTGCTGCTGGTGGCCAAGAACGACTTTGCCCATGTCTCCCTGTCCGATCAGATAAGGGCTCACACGGTGAAGCGGGCCTACCGGGCCATCGTGATCGGCGGCTTCCGCGAGGATGAAGGCACCGTGGAGGGCCCCATCGGGCGGCATCCCACCGACCGCAAGCGCATGGCCATCGTGCCCGGCGGGCGCGAGGCGACCACCCACTGGACGGCGCTGGAGCCGCTGCGTGGCGCCACGCTGATCGAGGCGCGGCTGACCACCGGGCGCACCCACCAGATCCGCGTGCACATGGCCTCCATCGGCCACCCGGTGCTGGGCGACCCGGTGTACGGGCCGAAGAAATCCCCATACCCGGTGGAGGGCGGCCAGCTGCTGCACGCCTTCCGGCTGGGCTTTGTCCATCCCCGCACGGGCGAGGATATGCTGTTCGAGGCAGAGCCGGAAGCGCGGTTTACCTGGTGGCTGGAAAAGCTGAAAAAATGATGGTGCATTCGATGCTTATTTACTTGCTTTTTGAATGACAATGTAATATAATTGAATTACAAAAAAGGAGGTGGGCGAATGGCAACAACGCTTTTGCAGGTGCGAATAGATGATTCATTGAAGGATGAGGCTGCGCGCGTGTTCGAGGGGTTGGGTATCGATACCTCAACGGCAGTCCGTATGTTTTTGAAGCGGGCGGTTCTGGAAAATGGAATACCCTTCAGAATGACCTTGCCCCAGGCGCCTTATAAGGCGGAGCGGGGCTACCGGGCCATGCTGGCAATCGGCGAGTCGTCACAGCGCAACGGTGTGTCGGAACTGACCCTGGACGAGATCAATGCTGAGATCGATGCATCCAGAGCAGAACGAATGGCGGTTGAGCGATGAGATACTATGCTGTATTGGACACGAATGTTCTGGTTTCTACGCTGGTCAAAACCGAATCTGTTCCCGGACGGGTTCTTGCGGAGGCCTTGATGGGGGATATCATTCCCATATTGAACGACGGCATCATAGCGGAATATGAAGATGTCTTGAAGCGACCCAAGTTTCGATTCGACAAGCGTGCCGTGCAGGTCTTTATGGACGATTTGAAACGGCGCGCTGTGTATGCGGATGTCGGGATGATCGACGATGAAGTTCCTGATCCGAAGGACGTTGTCTTCTATGCGGTGCTCATGGAGAAGCGCAGGGAGGAGGATGCGTATCTGGTGACGGGAAACCTGAAGCACTTCCCGATGCGCACCTATATTGTGACACCTCGGGAAATGCTCGACATCCTGGGGGAATACTGATCTGTTTTGGAGGACAATCAAATGAGCCGATTGGGCGATACCATACAGAAGGCCAGGATCAAGGCCAAGATGACGGAGAAGGCGCTGGGCAGGAAGTGCGGCCTGGCGGAGAGCTTTATCAAGGACGTGGAGTCCGGGCGAAAGATCGTCTCGGACGAACAGGCCCAGCGCATACTGAAGGTGCTGGGGGTGGCCAACCCGGTATCCACGGAGCTGGAGGTGGCCGCAGAGCCGGAGGTGAAGCTGCGCCCGAAGCCCCGGGCCTATGTGCTCTCGGCCCAGGAGCAGGCCGAGAACGCCAGGAAGGCGGCGGAGGAATCGTCGGACGCCTGGCTGGACGCCCTGGGCGGCGTGGTGAAGCGGGTGCCGGTGATGTCGCCGGACGGGCTGGTGATCGACCACGTGCTCACGCCCATCGTGAACGGCAAGATCGAGGGCGGCGCGCCGGACAAGGTGCTGTATTACCGCTGCCCGGATGACATGCTGCGGGGCTTTCGCGTCCATGCCGGGGATCTTCTGCTGGTGGTGCCCGCTTCCAAGGCCGAGGACGGCCAGCTGATGCTGGTGGACTACCAGGGCCAGCGCATGGTTCGCAAGCTGCTGAAGCTGGACGGCGGACGCATACAGATGCAGGCCTTCGATCACGAATTTTCCGCCACGGTGGGCACGATCATGGACGTGAAGGTGCTGGGCCGGTGCGTGTCGCTGACGCGGCGGCTGTGATGATTTGAGTATTTAGTGGTTAGCGGAGCCCTTTTAAGGCGCCTCCACTAACCACTAAATGCTAAATGCTAAATACTGAATTCTGATTTGCCGCCTGACGACAAATCAGAATGACGCCCTTCCCTCCCGCATACCCATGACACAGGAGGGATGACCATGATTCGAAACGAATACCGGCGGGCGTTTATCATGCTTCGGGCGGTCATGCCGGGCTACGGCGGTCACGTTCGGTTGGAACGGCGGACGCTGACGGGCAGCATGTACTTCATCATCACCGCGCCTCAGGGGGTGGGCGAGCTGGCTGCGGCCCTGGTGGGGCAGCAGAACGGCGTATACTATGCCGCGCCCATCGGGCCGCTGAACCGCGATCGGCGGGGCCAGCTGGCGCTGGCGTGGCAGTTCGATCCCCGCAGCATCGACGGCCGGCCCCTGGAGGCCTATCCCTGGATCGCCGTCGTCGCCACGGGCGGGCCCTGCGCGCTGGCGCTGACCGGCAATGTGGAGGGCTCCCGGACGGTGGACGCCCGCGCCCTTGAGCGCGTGGCCTGCGCGCTGTTCGCCGCGGGGGCGACCGACGCCGCCCCCGCGGCTGATCTGCCCGAACCGGAGCCGGCGCCTGCCCATTTCGAAGCGCCGGTTGACGATTCGCCGGACGTTCAGACGCCAATCTGGAGTTCACCTGACGATTCCGCGTCCCGGGCGATGCCGGTCGATGGGGCAGGGGACGGCGACGAAGAGACGCGCGGCGACGTGCGTATCTATACCATGACCCGCGCGCGTCTGCGCCGCCTGGCCGGCCGGGGCGACAGGGCAGAGGCACATCAAAGCGCACCGGCGCAGTCTGAGCAGGAAGCCGAAGTTCCACAGGCTGCGCCTGAAGCAGGGAGCGCCCAAGTCGAACCTGATGCCGGCATGGTCGGAACGGCGCCCGAGCCTGCGGCGCTGCCAACCGATCCCGTCACCGCCGCAAAGCAGCTGGGGCTGGACATCACCGTACCCTGGCCCGGCATCGCCGAAGCCCTGCGTCGCCTGTTCGCCACCCAGGCCTCGGCGGCCGACGCCCCGGACGATGGCTTCACCTACGTCGCCTGGCCCATGCCGGACGGCTCCGGCTACGGGAATAGCCTCGTGGGGCTGAAGGCCGACGGCGGGAGGATCACCGCCATACGCCACGCCCTGCCCGCCCGCCGCACTCCCGAGCCTCCTGCGGGCCTGGAGAACTGCCAGTGGCTGCCCGGCGAGGGCGAGGCGGGCTTCTGGGTGACGGAGGAAACGCCAAATCAGAATTTACAATAACCCGTTGCAACCCCTTCAAAAATCTGCTAACCTTAATACAGACTGCGCGTTCCCCGCGCAAATACAATCAAAAGAGGTTAGCGCAATGGAACCGCGGCTACATCTTCGCGGGCTCCGAGATCTACGGCGGCCTGGCCAACACCTGGGACTACGGCCCCCTGGGCGTGGAATTCAAGAACAACGTGAAAAAGGCCTGGTGGCGCAAGTTCGTACAGGAGAGCCCCTACAACACGGGCCTGGATTGCGCGATCCTGATGAACCGCGAGGTGTGGGTGGCCTCGGGCCACGTGGGCGGCTTCAACGATCCGCTGATGGACTGCAAGGCCTGCAAGGCCCGCTTCCGCGCCGACAACCTGATCGAGAAGTTCACGAACGGCGCCGAGACCGGCGACGGCTGGACCAACGAGCAGCTGGAGACCTACATCGCCGAGCACGACATCGTCTGCCCCGTCTGCGGCAAGAAGGATTTCACCGGCATCCGCCAGTTCAACCTGATGTTCAAGACCTTCCAGGGCGTAAACCAGGATTCCGCGGCGGAGCTGTACCTGCGTCCCGAGACGGCCCAGGGCATCTTCGTGAATTTCCAGAACGCCATGCGCACCACCCGCAAGAAGCTGCCCGCCGGCATCTGCCAGATCGGCAAGAGCTTCCGCAACGAGATCACCCCCGGCAACTTCATCTTCCGCGTGCGCGAGTTCGAGCAGATGGAGCTGGAATTCTTCTGCAAGCCCGGCGAGGACCTGGAGTGGTTCAACTACTGGCGTTCCTTCTGCAAGAACTGGCTGCTGAGCCTGGGCATCAAGGAAGAAAACCTGCGCCTGCGGGATCACGAGCCCGAGAAGCTGGCCTTCTATTCCAAGGCGACCACCGACTTCGAGTTCCTGTTCCCCTTCGGCTGGGGCGAGCTGTGGGGCGTGGCGGACCGCACCGACTACGACCTGACCCAGCACCAGGAGCACTCCGGCAAGAGCATGGAGTACCTGGACCCCGCCACCGGTGAGAAGTTCATCCCCTACTGTGTGGAGCCCTCGCTGGGCGTAGACCGCGCCGTGCTGGCCTTCCTGTGCAACGCCTATGACGAGGAGGAGCTGGAGGGCGGCGACAGCCGCGTGGTGCTGCGCCTGCACCCGGCCCTGGCCCCCTACAAGGTTTCCGTCATGCCGCTTCAGAAGAACAAGCTGGGCGAGCAGGCCAGGGAGCTGTACGCGAAGCTGAGCAAAAAGTTCATGTGCGACTACGACGAGACGGGTTCCATCGGCAAGCGCTACCGCCGCGCCGACGAAGCCGGCATCCCGTACTGCATCTGCGTGGACTTCGACACCGCCGAGACCGGCAAGGTCACCGTCCGCGACCGCGACACCATGCAGCAGGAGCTGGTGGCCGTGGATGAGCTGGTTGCCTGGCTGGAGGCAAAGATCGATTTTTGATAACATAATAAACCCCCGACAGGGGCGGCAATCATGCCGCCCCTGTCGGGGGTTTTGGAAGAAGCCTACAGCCGCTTCAGGAACCGATCCAGCCGGTCCATGGCCTCGCTGAGGTTGGCCAGTGAACTGGCATAGCACATGCGCACAAAGCCCTCGCCGCCCGCGCCGAAAGCGGTGCCGGGGATGACAGCCACATGCTCCTCGGTGAGGAAGCGGGCGCAGAAGTCGGCGGAGGACATGCCCGTGGACTGGATCGACGGGAACATGTAGAACGCGCCCCGTGGCTCAAAGCACGTAAGCCCCGCGTCCCGCAGCTTTTCCAGCAGGAAGCGGCGGCGGTAGTCGTAGTCCTTGCACATCATCGAAATGTCGCCGTCACCGGCGCGCATGGCCTCCACGGCGGCGTACTGGCTGGTGGTGGGGGCGCACATGATGGCGTACTGGTGGATCTTCATCATCTGTTTGATCAGCTCCCGCGGCCCGCATACGAAGCCCAGCCGCCAGCCGGTCATGGCATAGGCCTTGGAAAAGCCGTTGACCACCAGCGTGCGGATGTACATGTCCGGGATGTTGGCGATGGACATGTGCCGCCCGCCATAGGTCAGCTCGGCATAGATCTCGTCGGAGAGCACGATGATGTTGGTGTCCCGCAGCACCTCGGCGATGGCCTCCAGGTCCTTTCGCTCCATGATGGCCCCGGTGGGGTTGTTGGGGAAGGGCAGCACCAGCAGCTTGGTGCGGGGGGTGATGGCGTTTCGAAGCTCGTCAGCGGTCAGCCGGAATTCGTTTTCGGCCCTGGTTTCGACGAATACCGGCACGCCGCCCACCAGCTCCACGATGGGGCCGTAGCACACGAAGGAGGGCACGGGGATGATCACCTCGTCCCCCTGGTTCACGATGGCCCGCACGGCGATGTCGATGCCCTCGCTGCCGCCCACGGTCACCACCATCTGCCCTGCGGGGTCGTAGCTCAGGCCGAAGCGGCGCAGCATGTATTTGGATATTTCTTTGCGCAGCTCCATCAGACCGGCGTTGGAGGTGTACTTGGTGAAGCCCTTCTCCAGCGCGTAGACGCCCGCGTCCCGTATGTGCCAGGGCGTGACGAAATCGGGCTCGCCCACGCCCAGGGAGATGGCGTCGCTGGAATCCATGTTTTCGAGCAGGTCGAAGAACTTGCGAATGCCCGAGGGGGCGATGCCCTTTACGCGGGGCGAAAGCGCGGCTTCATAGTCGATCATACGAACAACACCCTCTCTTCCTGCTCCGGCAGCTTGGTGTACAGGTGGTGCTTTTCCTTGTACTTCTTCAGTATGAAGTGAGTGGCTGTGCCGGTCACGCCGTCGATGACGGCCAGCCGCGCGTGCACGAACTCCGCCACCGCCCGCAGGCTTCGGCCGGTGATGGTGACGGCCAGGTCGTAGGAACCGGACATCAGGTAGAGGCTCTCCACCTCTTCATACTGATAGATGCGCTCGGCGATGCGGTCAAAGCCGTCGCCCCGCTGGGGAGAGATGCGCACCTCGATCAGCGCCGTAACCAGCTCGTCGTCGGTCTTGGTCCAATCGATCAGCGCCGGATAGCCCAGTATGATGTGGTTCCTCTCGTACTCGGCGATCTCGTCGGAAACGCTCTGCTCGTCCCGGCCCAGCATCGTGCCCAGCTGCGCCGGCGTCAGTCGCGCGTCCTTCTCCAACAGCGTCAAAAGTTCAGTGTTCATACCCGTCATCAGCCTTTCTCCCCGGAACGGACGCTCCGCTCCAAGTGATATAAAAGATATTATAGTGGGTTTTGGGGCGAAGGTCAATAGAATAACCCGTATTTATCGTGCTTGATCCGATATATGATATTTACCTTGCCATCGCTTCCCCGAATCCCGCAAACGCCTTCACCCGCGCGTTGAGGTCGGGCCACCTTTCGATGGACTTGGCGCTGAACAGGCCATCCCCGGGGTTTTCGGTGGCGCGCCATTCGTGGGCGATCAGGGCCCAGGTGGCCTCGTAGAGGTTGGCATATTCCGGGTCCCGCTGGGCCTGGCATACGAAGCTCTGGCGGGGCTGGTTGATGTCCTCGCCGCTGATCTGGAACAGGTGGTGCTTTTCGCACAGGGCGCGCACGCGGCGCAGCTGTTCCTTGGTGTTGCGGCTGGGCATGTAGGTGATGGCCCGATAGCCCAGGCCTGCTATATATTCCACCAGCTCGTCCAGGAAGTCGTCCTCGAATTTCTGGGCCTTCTTGTCGCCGGTCACGCTGTCGCCCACGTCGCCCAGGTAGGCATAGGCCGAGATCGCGCCTATCCGTTCAGACAGCGCCAGCAGCACGCGCACGTCGGGGCACTCGTCGGTGGCATCGATGTAAAAGCGGCTGATCAGCTGGCTCTTGATCCAGCCCAGCAGGTCGTACATCATGTGGGGGTTGGCCTCGTCCAGCAGGTAGCCCTCGATCTTTCCGGAGATGGGCAGCCGCAATTCGTCCTTGATGAACTTCACCAGCTTCTCGCCCTTGCCGATGACGTCGATCATCCGGTAGGCCAGGGCGCTGGAGAGGTGGCGCTCGGTGACGGAGCCGCCTTTGGCGAAGTTCGACAGGGGCAGCACGTCCTTTTCGAAGTCGATGGTCACCCCGTATTTGCCCATCATGCCGTTGATGGCGTCCACCATTTTCCGGTTGCGCACGTTGCGCTTTTCGCGATAGGGGGCGTACAGCGCGTTCAGCTCGGCGGCGCGGTCGTGGGGCACGCCGTGCAGCGCCATGTAGACAATGCCCTTCTGGTCCGGATTGTTCAGCTTGCGGTCAGCGAAGGGGGTGTTCGCGAAGGACGCACGGCACTCCATGCCGATGGTCGCGCCCATTCGGGCGACCTTTGCCGCCGCCAGGAATTCACTTGCGCCGGCGATGGAATCGTGGTCCATCAGCCCGCAGGTGCAAAGCCCCGCCGCCCGGGCAAAGTACACCGCCGCAGTGGGGCTGTAGGGTGAGAAGGAATAAGTGGTGTGGATGTGGTTGTTCACATCCCGGGCCACCGGAGGCAGTTCCTCCGTTTCCAGCAGCTTTTGAAGGTTTTCCAGCGCGTTTTCGCCGTTCAGCAGGGAGAGCATTTCCTCACGGGTTTTCGGCATGGGGTATCATTCCTTTCGTGTGCGTTATTTTGCTTTCTGTATCCAATTCTATCACTTTCGGCGCAGACAGGCAAGGGAAAAATGGCGAAATCGCCGTCGTCTCCGCATGCCCGGAACGACGGACCGTTGCATTTGAAAATATTTTTCGGAAAATATACGGGTCACTAGAGTGTGCCAAGTATACCTATACGGTGACCGCCTGCCGCGGGTCGGGGGATGAACTGTCGTTTGGCAGCTTCGATATAAATGGCGTCAGCACCACGGTAAAGGGCGACAAGGCGGCGGACGGGACATCCCTGGAGGAAGCGCCGGAGGATACGGACGAATCGATAGGAGGGTATGACGAATGGCCTTTGTATCCCTTGCGTTTTTCATATTTGTCGCAGCGCTGACGCTGGTCTGCTTCCTGGTGCCGAAGTCCTTCCGCTGGGCGGTGCTCCTGGCGGGAAGCTATGTCTTTTGCTGGCTGAACATCCGGTGGCTGGCGCTGGTGCTGCTGGGTACCACACGCGTCACCTATCTGATCGGGCTTTGGATCCAGAGGGTGCAGGACGGCCGGAAGGCGTACATGGATGCCCACAAGGCGGAAATGGACCGGGAGCAGCGAAAAGCCTAAAAAACGGCCACCAAGAGAACCACCCGGCGCATACTGACCCTGGGCGTCGAGCTGGAGCTGAACTTCAGACAGCCCTATTTTTCCTCCTCGGTCGAGGAATACTGGCGTCGCTGGCACATGACGATGGGCAACTGGATGCGCGACTATGTGTTCTATCCGCTGTCCATGTCCAAGGTATTTACGACCTTCGGCCAGAAGAGCCGTAAGCTGCTGGGCCAGTATGTCGGCAAGCGGCTGCCGCCGTTTTGCGCGATGTTCATCGTGTATATACTGGCCGGCCTGTGGCACGGGGCCGCCTGGAACTATGTGGTGTTCGGCCTGTGGAACGGTGTGTTCATCATGCTGGGCATACTGATGGACGGCCTTCACGACAAGGCGCGCCGGCTGCTGCGTATCCGGGAGGAAACCATCACCTGGCGAATCTTCAGGATCGTCAGAACCTTTGTCGTCATCAGCATTGGACGGTATTTCTCCCGGGGCAACAGCCTGAAGGACGCGCTGGATATGATCGGCTGCCCCTTCAAAAACTGGCGGGACATCACCTTCCTGACCAACAGCACGCTGCTGAAGCTGGGCCTGGATACCGCGAACTGGGTCGTGCTGGCGGTATTCCTGATGGTGCTGTTCTACGTGGACCTGGTTCATGAGCGCGACATCTCGTTCCGGGAGGTCATTGACCGGCAGGACATCATTTTCCGCTGGCTCATCTACATCGGCGCGGTGCTCGTCATACTCATCTTCGGCCTGTACGGCCCCCGGTACGACGCCGCGAGCTTCATTTATCAGGGATTCTGATCCCATACCATCCCCGGAGATTAACTCCGGGGATAACCATTTTCCGATATCCGGCTATAGCCTTGACTTTTAACACGGCTCCGCATTATAATACTGCTACAGGCGATGACGGAGAGAGTAGCGTCGGCAAAAGCCAGCAGAGAGCCGGGGAAGGTGAAAGCCGGCGGCCGAAGCGGCGCGAACATGGCTCCTGAGCTCCGGGCGTGAGTGGCCGCGTGGCTTTAGCGTCCGGCGTAGGCAAACCTGCCGCCACGTTACAGGCATTCAAGGCGCGGCTTCGGGACGGGGATGTCCGTGGCCGCGTGAAAAGGGTTGGTACCGCGCGCAACGCGCCCCTGAAATAAGGGGGCGCGTTTTTTTGGGGACAGAATAGTTGTCATGGGGACGGTTCTCCTGACAACAAAATGTTGCCAGGAGAACCGTCCCCATGACAACTCATTCCTCATTCCTAATTATCCAAAAGGGGGAAGATCACCATGCCCAAGCCCACGTTTTACCTGACCACGCCCATCTACTATCCCAGCGGCAACATGCACATCGGCCACACCTATACCACGGTGGCGGCGGATACCATGATCCGCTTCAAGAAGCAGACGGGCTATGATACCTATTTCCTGACCGGTACCGACGAGCACGGCCAGAAGATCGAGCGCAAGGCCGCGGAGGCCGGCGTAACGCCCCAGCAGTTCGTAGACAAGATCGTCGCCGAGACCAAGGAGCTGTGGAAGCTAATGAACATCGAGTACGACGACTTCATCCGCACCACCGAGGATCGGCACATGAAGATCGTCCAGAAGATCTTCAAGCAGTTCTACGACCAGGGCGACATCTACAAGAGCGAATACGAGGGCCTGTACTGCACGCCCTGCGAAGCCTTCTGGACGCCCACCCAGGTGAAGGACGGCAAGTGCCCCGACTGCGGCCGGCCCGTGGAGCCCATGAAGGAGGAGAGCTACTTCTTCCGCATGAGCAAATACCAGGACTGGATGATCAAGTACATCGAGGACCACCCCGACTTCATCCAGCCGCCGTCGCGGGCCAACGAGATGCTGAACAACTTCCTGAAGCCGGGCCTTCAGGACCTGTGCGTCAGCCGCACCTCGTTCAAGTGGGGCGTGCCGGTGGATTTCGATCCGGGCCACGTGGTCTACGTGTGGATCGACGCACTGTCCAACTACATCACCGCCCTGGGCTACGGCACCGATCACGACGAGCTGTTCAAAAAGTATTGGCCCGCCGACGTGCACCTGGTGGGCAAGGAGATCGTGCGCTTCCACACCATCTACTGGCCCATCATGCTCCACGCCCTGGGCCTGCCGCTGCCCAAGCAGGTGTTCGGCCACGGCTGGCTGCTGTTCGGCGAGGACAAGATGTCCAAATCCAAGGGCAACATCGTCTATCCCGGCCCCATCGTAAAGCGCTACGGCGTGGACGCGCTGCGCTATTACCTGATGCGGGAGATGCCCTTCGGCGCGGACGGCAACTATACCAACGAGGCGCTGCTGACCCGCATGAACGCCGACCTGGTGAACGACCTGGGCAACCTGGTCAGCCGCACCGTGGCGATGATCGAGAAGTACTTCGACGGCGTGGTGCCCGCGCCCACCGGCTATGAAGGGCCGGACCTTGATCTGAAGGCCCACTTCGAGGCGCTGCCCGGCATCGTCGAGGATCAGATGAACCGGCTGCAATTCTCCGTGGCCCTTTCCGAGATCTGGAAGCTGATCGGCGAGTGCAACAAGTACATCGACCTCACCCAGCCCTGGGTGCTGGGCAAGAGCGACGAGGGCAAGCCGAGGCTTGCGACCGTCATGTACGTGCTGGCCGAGTGCATCCGCGCCATCGCCGTGTACATCCAGCCCACGATGCCCTCCACCCCGGCGCGCATCTATGCCCAGCTGGGCGTGACCGACCCCGGGCAGATGACCTGGGAGAGCGTTCAGACCTTCGGCCAACTGAAGCCTGGCACCGTGGTGAAGAAGGGCGAGGCGCTGTTCCCCCGCGTGGACATCAAAAAGGAGCTTGAGGCCATGGCCGCCGAGAAGGAAAAGGCCCAAAAGGCCGAGGCCAAGGCCCAGAAGAAGGACGATAAGGCAGCGAAGAAGGAAGAAAAGAAGGAAGAGAAGAAGGCCGACGACGGCATCGCCTCATTCGACGACTTCATGAAGATCAAGCTCGTCGCCGCGAAGGTCATCGCCTGCGAGAAGGTGGAAAAGAGCGACAAGCTGCTCAAGGAGACCCTGGACGTCGGCGGCGGCCAAACCAAGACCGTCTGCTCCGGCATTGCGAAGTTCTACAGCCCCGAGGAGATGGTGGGCAAGACGGTGGTGCTGGTGAACAACTTTGCGCCCCGCAAGATGGCCGGCCAGGTGTCCGAGGGCATGCTGCTGTGCGCCGAGGACCCCGACGGGCGGGTGCGGTTGCTGACCGTGGACGGCGACGTGGCCCCCGGCAGCGAGATCGGCTGATATGATCAGGCTCTTTGATACCCACTGCCACATCGCGGATCCCCGCTTTGACGGGGACCGCGATGCGGTCATACAGCGCTTTTTCGACGCCGGCGTTCAGCGCGCGCTGGTGGTGGCCGACCCCCGGGAGGCGATCTACGATGGCCCCGAGGACGAGGGCGGCAGGCTGGTGGCCGTCGGCAACGAGAAGAAGGTCTTTTCACTGGTGGACCGGTACGACTTTCTCTACGGCGCCGTCGGGGTGCATCCCCACAACGCCTCGGGCTGGGACGCCGACGCCGAGGGCACGGTGACGGGCTGCCTGAAGCACCCCAAATGCCGCCTGCTGGGGGAGATCGGTCTGGATTACCACTACGACCTTTCCCCCCGGGACGACCAGCGCAGGGTATTCGACATCCAGCTGGACATGGCCTTCGAGCAGAATGTACCGGTGCAGCTGCACATCCGTGAGGCCCACGGCGACTGCATGGATATGCTGCGCACCCGGGCACGGGCGGGCCGCATGCCCGGGGGCATCATGCACTGCTATACGGGCAGCTGGGAAAGCGCGAAGGTGTACCTGGATCTGGGACTGTACATCAGCCTTTCCGGCGCGGTGACCTTCAAGAACGCCCCAAAGCTGGCAGAGGTTGCCCAAAAGGTGCCTTCGGACCGGCTGCTTATCGAGACGGATTGTCCCTACATGGCCCCGGTGCCCCTGAGGGGACGGCGCAACGAGCCCGCGTTTATCGTTCACACCTTTGAGAAGGTGGCCGCCCTGCGCCAGGCGGCCCCGGAAGCTCTCGCCGAACAGCTGTGGGAGAACGCAAACAGGGCGATGGGGATCAAATTCTGATTTATCGAGCTGTGCTCGATAAATCAGAATTTAGGGATTAGGTTTCAGGGGTTAGGTTTTAGGGGGAGGTTCAAATCCCTTCGGGATTTGTTTGATTTAACTAAGGAAAAGACTGGGTTATCAACGATCATTAATCATTTAATCAAAGAAATCCGCAAGGATTTCCACATCCCCTGACACCTATAACCTAAAACCTAAAACCTTAAATCATTAGGAGGAGAACAGATGGACTATGAATTACTGGGGGCCCAGCTTCAGAGCTTCGCGGAAGCCGACAACTGGTATGTGCCGTTGATGGCGAACGCGGCGGCGCTGCTGTTCGACGCGCTGGCGGATGTGAACTGGGTGGGCTTTTATTTATTGCGGGGCGACCGGCTGGTGCTGGGGCCCTTCCAGGGCAAGGTGGCCTGCATCCACATTCCACTGGGCAAGGGCGTCTGCGGCACGGCAGCCCAGCGGGACGAGACCCAACTCGTGCTGGATGTGCACGCATTTCCCGGGCACATCGCCTGTGACAGCGCCTCCAATTCCGAGATCGTGGTGCCCATCCACAGGAAAGGCGCCCTAAAGGAATTGAATCGCCGCGCCGTCGTCGCCGTGCTGGACATCGACAGTCCCGTCCCAAACCGCTTTTCGGAGGCGGACCGGGCCGGGCTGGAGGCCCTGGTAAAGGTGCTGGAGGCGCATATCGACCTGGACGCATGAAACAAAATATTGTGAACCGCCGGTTCCCCTGGCAAGTGAAGGGAACCGGCTGCTATTTTCGAAAAACGATAATTGGTTGAGAGAAAAAATATTTGCAATAGCAGGGACATGCTGGTATAATAGCTTTGGTTTTTTATATCCAATGACCTTGCGGGCGGCACGTTTGCCCGCGGGGGAAGAGAAACAAGGGTGAAAGAATGAAAAGGCTGCTCGCTGTGACGCTGATAATCCTGTCAGTGGTCGTCTTTTGTGCTGTCGGCGCGTCGGCGGATGAAAAGGACCTGTACATCGACGGAAACGCCCAGAAGATATTCACTTCCGAGGACGGCCTGCTGTCCACCTCCACCCAGGCGGTGGCCCAGACCAGCGACGGCTTCATCTGGATCGGCGGCTACGGCGGGCTGGTCCGCTACGACGGCAAGCGCTTCAAGACCTTTGCCTACAAGCGCGTCACCCGCATCTGCGACCTGGAGGCCGGCGAGGATGGCGTGCTGTGGGTCGCCACCTCCGACAAGGGCCTGTTTCGCTATGCGGACAACGACTTCCAGTCCATCCCCATGGAGAATGGGGAGAATGCTGACGGCGTGAACTGCCTGGCCTTCGCGCCGGACGGCAGGCTGGTCCTGGGCCTGGATTCGGGCCTCGGAGAGGTGGAGGAGGATCACATCCACCGGTTGGATATTCCGGAGCTGGAGTCTGAAGGGATCGATCGCCTGCTGTGCCCCGATGGAAAACGGATGTTCTGCATCACCAAGTCGGGCCGACTGTGCGCCTGGGACGGTCAGCAGGTTCGCTGGGTGTCCGTGGACGGCGATTACGCGCTGCGCTCGGTTTGCTTCGACCCGGCGAACGGCACCTATGCAGCCGGCACCTCGGGCGACGAGGTGCTGGTGTTCGACCGGGAACTGAACCAGGTCGACCTGTTGACGATGGAGGGGCTCTCCTGCATCAACGATCTGCACTGCGACGCCGGCGGGGCCCTGTGGCTCTGCGCCGATAACGGCATCGCCATCTATGTGCAGGGCCGCATCCGGATGCAGAACCTGCTGATGGACAATTCCGTGGACCAGATGCTGGTGGACCGGGAGGGCAACTACTGGTTCGCTTCCTCCCGTCAGGGCGTGCTGGAGGTCTCCCGCAGCAAGTTTGGGGACGTGAGCCAGAGCGCCGGGCTGGATTCCATGGTGGTCAACGCGATCCAGCAGATCGGGGATACGCTGTTCATCGGCCACGACGCCGGCCTGGTCACCCTGAACGCCGCCGATTTCACGCCCATCGCCGTCGAGCCCCTCGCAGGACTGGCAGGGGTCCGCGTGCGCGCGCTGCTGGCGGACGATGCGGGCAGCCTGTGGATCGGCACGATGAAGAAGGGCCTGATGCGCTATACGCCGGAGGGCGTCCTCGTCAGCTACACCTCCCGGGAATACCCGGAACTGCTGTCCGACAACATCCGCTCCATCACCCCGGTGGAGGGCGGCGTGCTGATCGGCACTGACAAGGGCGCCTATCGGGTGACGGAGGACGGAGTCAAAAATGTGCTGGACGACCCCGGCGCGCTGGCGTTCAGGATCCTCTGCGCGGCCCAGTTTGGCGACACCGTATATCTGGGCTCGGACGGCAACGGCTTTTACCTGGTGCAGGAGGGCAAGGTCGTTCGGCGCATTACCACCGAGGATGGCCTCAGCTCGGACGTCATCATGAAGGAATACCGCAGCGAAGCCTATGACGGGCTGTGGCTGGTGACGGGCAACGATATCGACTTCCTGCACGACGACGGCGGCATCACCGCGATCACGAACTTCCCGTCCACCAACAACCTGGATCTGCTGGCCATGGCCAACGGGGACGCCTGGGTGTTCACCGGCACAGGCATCTACCAGACCACCGAGGATTCCCTGCTCCATGACGACGCGCCCCGCTACCTGCCTTACCGCCACGTGGACGGCCTGCCCTACGAGGTGACTCCGAATTCCTATCAGTGCCTGACGGACGATCTGCTGTACGTGTGCGGCTCCGGCGGCGTGTTCAGCCTGCAAACCGATTTTTCCGGCGCCGAGGCGGGGGAATACAAGCTGGTGATCGACAGCGTGAACGCCGATGGACAGGCGCTCTATGTGCGTCCCGGCGATCCCTGTACCCTTGATTCAGATGTGCGGCGCATCGACATCAACGCCTACGTGCTGACCTTCCAGACCGGCAATCCCTTCGTGTTCTACCGCCTGGAGGGCTTCGATACGGAGGAGACCCTCGATCAGCTGAGCAACATCGGCGACATCAGCTACACCAACCTCAGCGGGGGCACCTACACCTTCCACTTCGGCATCCGGGATTACAAGACAGACGCGGTGCTGCAGGAGATCACGTTCCCCATCGTCAAGCGCTTTGCCTGGTATGAGGATCCCCGGGTGCGCCTCGGGGCCATACTGCTGGGGACGCTGCTGCTGGTGCTGATCACGCTGCTGATCATCCGGGCCCGGTCCCGGCGCATCACCCGGCGGCTGCAGCAGGAATACGAGCAGAAGGAAAAGACGCGGCTGCAGGAGATCGCCTACAAGGACTACCTGACGGGCCTGTACAACCGCAATTACCTGGAGGTATGGAATAAAAAAGCGCCTTCGGAAGGGGACTGGCCCATCACTTTCGTGTCCATCGACCTGAACAACCTGAAGGTTGTCAACGACATCCACGGCCATGCCGACGGCGACCGTCTGCTGCGGGCGTTGGCGGATCTTCTGAAGAAGCACTTCGGCGAGGCCTGCTACGCGGTGGTGCGCACCGGCGGCGACGAGTTCCTGGTGCTGGCAAGGGGCGTGGACGGCGAGCAGGTCCGGCAGAAGCTGGAGCAGCTGACCCTCGACGCCTCCGCCGTGGAGGTGAACGGCATACCGGTGACCTTCGAATACGGCCTGTGCGAGCAGCAAAAGGGTCACTTCAACTTTGACGACGGCCTGCGCTTCTCCGATTTGAAGCTCCTGGAGAGCAAGAACCGGTTCCATGGGCGGACGGGAAGTTGAGGGTTTAGGGGTTAGGTTTTAGGGGTTAGGGGAGGATGCTGAAGGACTGGCTTCGCTTCGTTGATCGCGAGGTACAACCTCGCGCATCGTTGCAAGCCGGGCGCCGCATCGGCGCCCCTACATCGTACACAGTTCGGTTTTCCGGCCGTTCCCTAACCCCTAATCCCTAAAACCTAACCCCTGACTTCTGATTTGTCGCGCTGCGACAAATCAGAAGTCCACCCGCCACACCGCGGCGTCGTGGGGGGCCAGCCTTGCGATCAGGCTGCGGCGGGCCTGCCCTAAAGGACTAGCTTCGCTTCGGCGGCCGGTCCACAGCTCGGTGGCGCGGGCGGGCGCGCCTTCCAGGCAGCCTTCGTCCACCTGCACCCGGCGGGTGCGGTCCGACAGGTTGAAGGCCGCCACGTAGCAGCCCGTTCCGTCCCTGCGCGGGGCGATCCAGGCGCATTCATCCGCCGTGGTAACCAGCGGGTGGGCGCACCAGCTCTCCCTTTCGATGGCCAGCACATCCCGGTTGGTGAGCAGGGCGAGGGTGAAGTCGTCGTTCTTCGTCAGCTCGGCCCCGACTATCAGCGGTGAGCGCAGCATGCACCACAGCGTCAGCATCGTGCGCTGCTCGGCCTCGGTGAAGTTCGTCCATTCGCCCCTTGGATGGCTGTCGTAGCACTGTCGCAGGGCTCCCACGGGCAGCATGTCCGCGTCGGGCCAGTGGCCCGGCCCCGCGTGAACGCACCACTTCTCCGCCCGCTCGAACATGCCTTTCAACAGCGGCCACTCGTCCCAGAAGTCGTCGGTGATGCGCCACAGGTTGGCGTATTGCTTCAGGTGCTCCGCCTGCTCCAGCGGCGCGGGACCGGGGGAAAGGCTCAGCACGATGTCCCGGCCGCAGCCCCGGCAGGCCGCGCTGATCAGCTCGATCTCCCGCTGGCAGTGGGGGTATTCCCGGGCGATGTCGTCGCACTTGACGTAATCAACGCCCCACTGGGCGTAGAGGCGGAAGATGCTGTCATAGTAGTCCCGCGCGCCGGGGTGATCCTGCCGCACGCCGTACATGTCCGGGTTCCAGGCGCAGACGGAATTGGGGTTCGCCACGTCCGCGCAAGTGTAGGCGCTGCCCTCGATGGGCAGGCGGCGGTGGGCGGCCATCCGGGGCAGGCCCCGCATGATGTGGACGCCAAACTTCAGACCCAGACTGTGGATATAGTCGGCCAACGGCTTGAAGCCCGCGCCGCCAGTCGCGCTGGGAAAGCGGTTCTCCGCCGGCAGGAAGCGGCCGTATTCATCCATGCATTCCTCGGCGAAGGGCTCGTATTCGTGGGAGCTGGAGGTGGGGTTGTACCACTGGATGTCCACCACCACGTACTCCCAGCCGAAGTCCTTCAGATGTTTCGCCATGTATTCGGCGTTTTGGCGCACCTGGGCCTCGTTGACCGCCGCGCCGTAGCAGTCCCAGCTGTTCCAGCCCATGGGAGGATAATTTGCTATCATATCTATTACTCCTCGCAAATGAAGACTGAATATAAATGAGGAATGAGGAATTAGGAATTAGGAATGAGGAATGGCGGGGGAAATCCCTGGCGGGATTTCTTTGATTTGAACCGCGCCACTGTCCTCATGGCTAACTCAATTCCTCATTCCTCATTCCTAATTCCTAATTTAATCCACAGGTGTTTCCCCGATCAGCTCGAGGCTGTGCTCGTCGTTCATCTTGTTGCACATTTTCACCAGGGTCTCCAGCGGCACGTTGTGCAGCTGCTGCTTCTGGCCGCGCACGGTGATGGCCACGGTGCCCTCGGCGGCCTCTTTGTCGCCAACCACCACGATGTAGGGATCCTTCATGGTCTTGAAGTTCTTGATCTTGGTGTTCATGTTGATGTCGGCGTAATCGACCTCCACGCGGATGCCCTCGTCCTCCAGACGCTCGGCCACCTTGCGGGCGTAGTCGTTGTGCTCGGGGCGGATCGGCACCACGGCCACCTGGTAGGGGTTCAGCCAGAAGGGGAAGGCGCCCTTGAAGTTCTCGATGATGATGCCGATGAAGCGCTCAAGAGACCCGTAGATGGCGCGGTGGATGACCACGGGCATCTCCTGGTTGCCCTCGGCGTTGACGTAGGTCAGGCCGAAGTTGTGGGGCAGCTGGAAGTCCAGCTGGATCGTGCCGCACTGCCACTCGCGGCCCAGGGCGTCCTTGATCTGAAGGTCGATCTTCGGGCCGTAGAATGCGCCGTCGCCCTCGTTGATCTCATAGCCGCCCTCGCCGTACTTGTCGTCGAGGATCTTCTTCAGAGCGGCCTCGGCCCGGTTCCAGACCTCGATGTCGCCCATGAAGTCCTCGGGGCGGGTGGACAGCTCAGCGCGATAGGTGACGCCGAAGGTCGAATAGATCTCGTCGGCGATGGAGATGATGTCGGCAATTTCGCTCTCGATTTGACTCTCCATCACGAAGGTGTGGTCGTCGTCCTGGCGGAATTCCTGCACCCGGAACAGGCCGTTCATCTGGCCGGACTTCTCCTTGCGGTGCAGCACGTCATACTCGCTGTAGCGGATGGGCAGCTCCTTGTAGGAATGCAGCGTGCGCCGGTAGGTCATCATGGCGTTGGGGCAGTTCATGGGCTTTGCGCCCATGGTGTCGTCCAGGTCGCGGTTGAAAACCGGCGCGCCCTTGGGCAGCTTCACGGTCGCCATTTCGTCCAGGCCGTCCGCCGGGTTGTCCAGCACGCCGGGGATCTCGGCGTCGGCGGCTACAAAGCCCTCCAAGCCGGGCACCATGAACATGTTGTTCTGGTAGTGGGCCCAGTGGCCGGAGATGACCCAAAGCTTCTTCTTGTTGATCAGCGGTGCGGAAATCTCGGTGTAGCCGTGCCGGGCCTGCAGCTTGCGGGAGTAGGCCAGCAGCGTCTGGTACAGCTTCCAGCCACGGGGCAGCCAGTAGGGCATGCCGGGGGCGGTCTCGTCGAACATGAACAGGTCCAGCTCCTTGCCGATCTTCTTGTGGTCCCGCTCCTGGGCCTCCTTGATCATGTTGAGGTGGGCCTTCAGCTGCTGCTGGTCCGGGAAGGCGTAGACGTATACGCGCTGCAGGGAATCCCGCTTCTCGTCGCCCCGCCAGTAGGCGCTGGACACGGCGCGGATCTTGTAGGCTACGCTCAGAAGCTCCGCGGAGTTCTCTACGTGAGGGCCGCGGCACAGGTCCACGAAGTCGTCGCCGGTGTAGTAGACGGTGATGGTCTCATCCTCGGGCAGGTCGTTGATGAGCTCCTCCTTGTACTTCTGGCCCTTGAAGATCTCCAGCGCCTCTGCCTTGCCGACCACCTTGCGGGTCCAGGCCTCCTTGCGCTTCATGATCTCCTTCATCTTCTGCTCGATGGCGGGGAAGTCCTCGGTGCTGATGCCCCGGGGCAGCAGGAAGTCGTAGTACATGCCGTC
>CACWZI010000062.1 GCA_902765305.1 uncultured Eubacteriales bacterium | reverse complement strand
ATCCCGTGGCCGAAGGCCTAGCGAAGCGTTAAGGGATTTGCACCACCCCTAAAACCTAACCCCTAAAACCTAAAACCTGAATACTGATTTATCGAGCGTAGCTCGATAAATCAGTATTTATCGTATTAGCAAAAAGCTCCTTGGCGCGAGCCCAACGCTGCGTCAAGGAGCTTTTGCCATGTGCGTATCAGAGCGCCTCCAAATCCTGCACCGTGAACCCGCAATATCCCGGGTGGATGACGGGGCCGGCGGTGATGTGGTATTCCCTTCCCGTTGTCCGGGAGCGCATCCTTTGCGCTACGGTTTCATTCTCCAGGGCGGCGCGGCGGGCGATGTCGCACCAGGCGGCGTCCGGCTTTGGGAAGAGCTGGCTGACCCTGAGCCCCAACAGCCGGGAGGCGTCCATGCCGCACTGCCGTTCAAAGGCGTGGTTGACATAGAAGAGTGTTCCGTCCGTCACGCGGTTCGCCTCGTCGGCCACGACCCTGCATACGCAGTAGGGGATGGGCAGGTCGTCGTACAGGTGGAAGATTTCGGAGGCGCGGTTCAGGCGGTTTTGGGAGGTGGAGTGGTCGTCATGGTCGGCCAGAAGGCGGACCTCCGCCTTCTGGGCCTGCGTCTCCAGGTCCTCGCATTCGGAATAGACGCAATAGCCCACGGACAGGTAGAGCGTCAGCGCGATGCCGTCGATCTGTTGGATGTGAGAAGCGACCTGCTTGATCCGGGCGCGCAGGCGACCGGCCTCCTCGCGACTGTGGATCTGGTGCAGCACTACGAACTGATGCCCGGTGTAGCGACCCACGGCGCAGGTCAGGCCAAAGGCCTTTTTCAGTGCCCGGCCCAGCTCGGCGATGGCCTTGTCGCCGAAGTCGAAGCCGTACTGGCGGTTGATGGAGTTAAAGTCGTCGATGGCGACGTGCATGCGCACAAAGTCCACGTTTCTCAGGTTGTACTCGTCCTGGAAGGTATGGGCCTCCTCGGAGATGCCACGGGAGTTCAGCAGCCCGGTGAGCAGGTCCCGGCGCTTGGTCTCCTTGCCCCGCATGTCGTTGATGTTGATCAAATCCCGGTCCATGAAGCAGCCGATCAGGCCCTGCACCTCGCCGTTGCGGTCGTAAAGCGGAGCCTTGCTGGCGATGATGTCCCGGTTTTCGCCGTTGCTCATGCAGCGGCCCGGTATGTTGTGGGTGGTGATGCCCTCGTGGATCACCTGAAGCTCGTCGTTCATGTAGCTGTCCGGATGGACGTGCCAACCCAGGTCCTCGTCGGTCTTTCCGACGATCTCGTCTGCCGAGGCGAAGCCGTAATAATCCAGGAAGCCCCTGCTCGCCCCGAGGAAGCGGCGGTCCCTGTCCTTCCAGAAGACGCGGGCGATGTCGGAATGGATCAGATTGCGCCAGAGCAGCTCCGGCGAATCGATGGGTTCTTCCATCGAGGCCTGGTGCGTCAGGTGGTGGTTCTTCAAAAACCGCAGCAGGTCGGAGTGTACGGCGCGGATCAGCTCGAGATAGATGCCGGGCTGTATGCGCAGCACGATGTACTGCTTCCAGGCGTATTGCCCATGTCGAACCAGGGTGCGCAGGTAGCGGGATATATTGGTGCGCCCGGCATCCTGGAGCTTTTGCTCGATGGTTGAAAAGTCCATCAGCCAGCGATAGGTATCCCGGTCCTCGGGGAAGATCAGGCGCTCGGCGTATTCCCGGGCCAGCGCCTCGAGGCCGGTGCTGCCGGAGACCAGGCTTTCGCGGGTGGCGATGTACAGCGGCGTGATCGTGTCGGCGGCCACGTCCACCAGCGTGATGCGCTCAAACAGCGTGTAGATCTGGCGAATGTCGTCGTCCAGCTGGTCGCGCTCCACCGCCCTGGAGGCCTTCGAAAGGTTGCTCATCCTGAAGAGCACGCTGTAGGCGTCCTTCGTCTGGGCGATACACTTGGCCTGCAGTTCATAGTATTCGCCGTTGGAGATGAACACCATGCGCCCCTCTTCGCCGGTGCGCGTGGATTCCATCAGGTCCAACAAGCGCCGGGGCAGCAGCGAATAGGGCTGTGGCACGCGCAACTGCTCCTGGGTGAATATGTGGGAAACCAGGCCCGTGCTCTCGGCGGTCTGCTCGAAGGCGGTGTTGTAAAACAGTATGCTGAAGCTGTCCCGCCGCCCCTCGGCGACGGCCAGGGGGATGCTGTTGAGCTGGCGGGCGGTCTTCAGCGCGTCGCGCTCGGCCTTGGTCATGAAGGGCACGGCGCTGAGGAAATTGACCCTGCCGATGTCGTCGTAATACTTCCTGTCCTGGGGGCTCTCGATGCCCACGCCGATGTCCCGGAGGTGGGACAGGGCGTCGTCCCAGGGCTGCGGCCTACCGAAGTAGAAGCCCTGGACCTTTTCACAGCCGATGTTGCGCAGGTATCGCAGCTGCTCCTGGGTCTCCACGCCCTCGGCCAGCGTGTGAATGTCGATCTCCTTGGCCATCTGGATCACGGCGGTCAGTATCCGCCGGGAGCGCAGGTTGAAGGAGCTGAGAAAGCGCATGTCCAGCTTGATCTCGTCGAATTCGTAGTCCTTCAGCACGTTCAGCGAGGAGTAGGCGCTGCCGAAGTCGTCCATCCAGATCTGGTAGCCGGCGGCGTGGAAGCGGTCCACGATGGCGCGCATCTGGTCCTCCTGCTCGGCCATCACGCTCTCGGTGATCTCGATATACAAAAAGTCATGGGGGATCTGGTATTGGGTGACGATGCCGTCCACGACGGCGAAGATGTCGCACAGGGTAAAATCCAGCCGTGACAGGTTGACGGAAACGGGGATCGGCACCTTGTCGGCCTCCAACCGCGCCCGTATTGTCGCGCAGACCTGCCTGATGATGCACGCGTCCAGCCTGTGGATGGCCTGGTTTTGTTCGAGTATGGGGATGAACCGGTCGGGCGGTATGATGCCGTGACGGGGGTCTACCCACCGCGCAAGCGCCTCGAAGCTGCACAGCTGCCTGGAAATCGTGCGGATGACGGGCTGGTAGAAGGGCTGTATGTGGCCCCGAGCCAGGGCCTCTTCAAAGTTTTCGGTGATGAATCGTTCGAGCTTTTCCATAAAGGACTCCCCTTCGGGTGAATTCCGGTATCGCCGCGATGACGTCCTGTATTATGTATCCATTATGCCTGATTTGAACAAATAAGTCAATAGGCACGCACTGTTTTTGAGATGTTTATATAAATAAGTAAATAAAATACGGCAGTCCCGGATGAAAAGTAGGCCATATAAAACCGTAAATCCTCAAGGTTCATTTCAGCTTTCCGCCTTACAATAGGGCCAACGAAAGGGAAAGAGGTGCAAGACAATGAAAAAAATAATCGCTTTGATCCTGGCGCTGGCGCTGCTGGCGACCTATCCGTTGACCGTATTGGCAGAAACCACGCAGGCGACAAACGCGGCGGAGATGCCCGGCGAGCCCCCTGAGGGCGGCGCTCCCGGCGAGGGCATGGGCACACCGCCAGACGGGATGCCCGGCGAGCCTCCCCAGGGCGGTGCACCGGGCGAAGGCATGGGCACTCCTCCCGAAGGCATGGGCGGCCCCGGCGGTGAAGGCGGCTTCGGCGGAAGCACCCCTCCGGGCGGCGGGTCCTCTGATTTCGAGTACGCCGCGGCCACCGAGATCACCGAAGCGGCGGAGATCTCCGGCGCGGCCTATGCCTCCGACGCCGCTGACGAGAGCGCGCTGATCGTCAACACCGACGCGGGCGTCGCCCTCACAGACATCACCGTCGCCAAGACCGGAGATTCCAACGGCGGCGACAATTGCAACTTCTATGGCCTGAACGCGGCGCTGCTGGCCATGGGCGGCAGCACGGTGACCATCAGCGGCGCGACGGTCACCTCCGATGCCGACGGCGCGAACGGCGTGTTCAGCTATGGCGGCAACGGCGGAAGGAACGGCGCGGAGGGCGACGGCACCACGGTGGTCATCTCCGATTCCACCATCACCACCACCGGCGACGGCTCCGGCGGCATCATGACCACCGGCGGCGGCGTCACCCAGGCCAGCAACCTGACCGTGGAGACCTCCGGTCGCTCCTCCGCGGCCATCCGCACCGACCGCGGCGGCGGAACCGTGGTGGTGGACGGCGGCAGCTATACCTCCAACGGCCTGGGCTCGCCGGCGATCTACTCCACGGCGGACATCACCGTGTCCAATGCCACCCTCACCAGCAATCTTTCCGAGGGCGTGTGCATCGAGGGCCTGAATTCCATCACCCTCGTCGACTGCGACATGACGGCGAACAACACCCAGATGAACGGCAACGCCAACTTCCTGGACACCATCATGATCTATCAGTCCATGTCCGGCGACGCAGACAGCGGCACGTCCCACTTCACCATGACCGGCGGCAGCCTGACCAGTCAAAACGGCCACATGTTCCACGTCACGAACACCCACGCGGTCATCACGCTGACGAGCGTCGAGCTTGTGAACGAGGACGCGGAGGACATCCTGCTGAGCGTGTGCGCCGACGGCTGGAACGGCGCCTCCAACATCGCGGAGCTGAACGCTGTGGGCCAGAGCCTGAGCGGCACGATCCTGGTGGGCGACGATTCCACGCTGACGCTGAACCTGACCGAAGGCTCCAGCTTCGAAGGTGCGATCGGCGGTGAGATCACCAACGCCAAGGGCGAGTCCGTCTCCAGTGAGGTGGGCGAGGTCACCGTCGCGCTGGACGACACCAGCACCTGGACGCTGACTGCGGACACCTGGATCACTGCCCTTGAAGGCGATGTCGCCAACGTGAACGCCAACGGCCATACCCTGTATGTGAACGGGGAAGCAGTGGCCCAGTGAAAGGAATCATGACATAATCAGCGCGCGTCGCTGCCGGTTGGGGCAGCGACGCGCATTCCTCTGTATTCGAAGATTACTCCTCCGACGCCTTCGCCGCGTCGGCCAATGCCTCGGTGACGGTCTGGTAAGCCTCATTGACCTCCGCGTCGCTGTACGCGCTGGCATTGACCGAGAAAGAATTATTATCACCTGAATGTAGACAAGGATGTTGTCTGTATGTTATAATATATGTGAATATGTTATATCCTTAAGCGGTATATATTCCGGGGGAAGTGTCGTGTATGGAAAAGTACAGATTCACAGACGATCAGCAGGCGCTCATGGAGCATATGACGATTCCATTTGCCGTCTTTCAACTCGTCGACAAGCGCATCGTGCCCGTGGCGCTGTCCGACGGCTTTTGCGAGCTGCTTGGAATCAGGGATCGGGACAGCGCCTACGCGGCCATGAACCGGGATACCTATGAAAAGGTGCATCCTGACGACGCGCCGCGCGTCGCAGACGACGTGTATCGCTTTGTGCGGGAAGGAGATAAATTTGAGGCCATCTATCGCCTGAAGGACGGTGACGGTAGCGGTTATATCGTCGTTCACGCATTCGGCAGGCATGTGGATATGCCCACGGGCGAGCGGCTGGGGCAGATCTGGTATGCCAACGAAGGCCCGTATACCGGGGATACCGCCCAGCTTGGCGCGCAGCTCAGCCAGTCGCTGCCCAGCGCCCTGCATCGGGAGAGCGTGCTGAAAGCCAGCTATTACGACTACCTCACCGGGCTGCCCGGCATGACCTACTTTTTCGAGCTGGCCGAGTTGGGCAAGGAGGCCATGCTGAAGCAGGGCGAAAAGCCGGTGCTGCTGTACATGGATTTCTCCGGCATGAAGTTTTACAACCAGAAAAACAGCTTTGCAGAAGGCAACAAGCTGCTCCAGGCCTTCGGCAGAACCCTGGCCCGCACCTTTGGAAATGAAAGCTGCTGCCACATCAGTGGGGATCATTTCGCGGCGTTCACCTGTGAGGATGGGTTGGAGGATGCGCTTCACGGGCTGTTCGCGGCTTGCGAGGGACTGAACGGTGGCAACTCGCTGCCCGTTCGGGTGGGCATCTATCCGGCCAGCATGGAAAACGTGCCAGCAAGCACGGCCTGCGACCGGGCAAAGCTGGCCTGCGATGCCCTCGGGAAGACCTTTATTTCAAGCTTCAACTGGTATAATGCCGACCTGCGGGATGACCTGGAAAAGCAGCAGTACATCCTCAGCAATCTGGATCGGGCCATCCGGGAGGGATGGATTCAGGTCTATTACCAGCCCATCGTGCGGGCGGTCACCCAGAGGGTGTGCGACGAGGAGGCGCTGGCGCGGTGGATCGACCCGGTCAACGGCTTCATGTCGCCTGCGGACTTCATACCCCACCTGGAGAAGGCTGGCCTGATCTACAAGCTGGACCTGTACATGCTGGAGCGTGTGCTGGATAAGATGAAGCGGCAGCGGCAAATCGTGGGCGAGGTCGTGCCTCATTCCATCAACCTCTCCCGCTCCGATTTCGACGCCTGTGACATCGTCGAGGAGATCCGCAAACGGGTGGATGCCGCCGGCGTGGCGCATGACCGCATCACCATCGAAATCACCGAGAGCGTGGCCGGCTCCGACATGGGCTTCATGGCCGGACAGGTCGAACGGTTTCGCAAGCTGGGCTTTCCGGTGTGGATGGATGACTTCGGCAGCGGCTATTCCTCGCTGGACGTACTGCAGAGCATTCCCTTCGACCTGATCAAGTTCGACATGAGCTTCATGCAGAAGCTGGATGAGGGAGACAGCGGCAAGATCATACTGACCGAGCTGATGAAGCTGGCGACGGCGCTGGGCGTGGATACGGTCTGCGAGGGCGTGGAGACGAAGGCGCAGGTCGGTTTCCTCCAGGAGATCGGCTGCTCAAAGCTTCAGGGATACTATTTCGACAAGCCGGTCCCGATGGAGAAGATATTCGAGAAGTGCGAAAATGGATCGGGGCTGGGGTATGAAAACCCCGCGGAGTCAGCCTATTACGAGGCCATCGGGCGCGTGAACCTGTACGACCTGGCGGTGATTTCCAACGACGATGAAAACGCCTTCCAGAGATTCTTCAACACCCTGCCCATGGGTATCCTGGAAATCAGGGGCGATCGGGCGCAGTTTATACGCACGAACCAATCCTATCGGGATTTCGTGCGCCGCTTCTTCAACGTGGAGCTCACGGCGAAGCCCCAGGATTATCCCGCCACGCCCTTCGGCCCCGGCTCGGCCTTCATGAAGATGGTGCAGGATTGCTGTAAAAACGGCGGTCGCGCCTTCTTCGATGAACAGATGCCGGACGGCTCGGTGATCCACGCCTTCGCGAGGAAGATCAGCATCAATCCCGTGACGGGAACGGCCGCGGCGGCCATCGCGGTGCTTTCGATCTCCGAGCCCAATGAGGGCGCCACCTATGCGGAGATCGCCAGGGCGCTGGCGGCGGACTACTACAACATCTACGTCGTTGATTTGGATACCGAGCGCTTCATCGAATACACCTCGCCGGTGGGCGGCGAGGAGCTGGCCATGGAGCGCCACGGCGAGAATTTCTTCGCCGCGGTCCAGCGCGACACAAAGACCCGCATCTATGAGGAGGACCGCGAGACCTTCCTGGCCGGCTTCTCGAAGGAGAAGATCATCAGGGAGCTGGATACCCAGGGCGTGTACAACGCCACCTACCGGCTGATCGATACCGGCGCGCCGATGTACGTCAGCATGAAGATCACGCGCATGCATCCCAACGGGAACCGCATCATCATGGGCATCAGCATCATCGACGCCCAGATGCGCCAGAGCGAACACGTCCACAGGATCCAGCGGGAGCGGGATACCCTGGCGAGGGTGATGGCGCTGTCAGAGGATTATCTCAGCATCTATATGATCGACCCGGATACGGGAAGCTACGTCGAATACAGCGCTTCGGATGAATATAAGAGCCTTGGCCTGAACAAGGAGGGGGAGGATTTCTTCCTTCGTGGCATTGAGGACGGCAAGCGGAACGTCTATCCCGCCGACCTGTCCGTGTACCTGACGCGCTTCACCCGGGAAAACGTCATGCGCGAGATTCAACAGGAAGGCGCCTTCAAGCTGCAATACCGACTCGTGATCAAGGGTGAACCCAAGTCCGTCAGTCTCAGGATATCCCCGTTCAAGGATGGCAGCGAGGAGAAGCTGGTGGCGGGTATCCGGGCCTGGCGAAGGCGACGGTAGCGTGATAACGGTACCGGAAAAAACGGTGAAGCAAGACGAATGACAGGGCACTTTTTGAAAGGAGGGTAAACCCGTGAATCCCGTTCCCGATCGGAATCAGAGAAAGCAGGAGATCGGCAACGCTTTGCGCAATGAACCCTACCTTCCCCATGAAGCCGATCCAGAGATCTATGAGGCCGTGTGCCTGCGTGTTGGCGCGACGACAAATCATGATATCGGCATTTTGATTTCCGTTGTACAGGACGCGATCATGATGGCGCGGCGCGACGAGCGTCCAACGATACCGTTGGATACCTTCCGGGACTGGCTCATGAGGAAGCAGATGGAGTAGTAATGTTCTGTTTATTGCCCCGACGGGTTTTCCGAAGCCTTTTCCCGGGTCATCAGGGCATAGACCACCTGTCGGGGATCCATGCCGCCATTGACGATCTGGTCCACGGCCTCGGTGATGGGCATTTCAACATCGTAGCGCTGGGCCAGCTGCATCGTGGCGGACAGGGCGTTGATGCCCTCGACCACCATGCCGATTTGGACGATGGCCGCCTTTGGGGGCACGCCCTCGCCGATCAACTGGCCGCAGCGATTGTTGCGGCTGTGGCGGCTGGTGGCGGTGACGATCAAATCGCCCATGCCCGCCAGGCCCGAAAAGGTGCGCTCGTTGCAACCCATGGCCTTTCCCAGGCGGGTGATTTCGGCCATGCCCCGGGTGATCAGCGCCGCCCTGGCGTTGTCGCCATAGCCCAGGCCCGTGGATATGCCCGATGCCAGTGCGATGATGTTTTTCACCGCGCCGCACAGCTCAACGCCTTCGATGTCGGTGTTCGTATACACCCGCAGGCAGGAATTCATGAAGATGTCCTGCACGCGCCGCGCCGCTTCGATATCGGGGCAGGCGGACACGATGGTGGTGGGCAGATCCCGCGCCACCTCCTCGGCATGGGTGGGGCCGGACAGGGCCACCAGCGCGTTGTCGTGCGAGCCGTGCCGGTCCAGCTCGCTGCGGATGACCTGGGTCATCGTCAGCAGCGTGTTCGGTTCCATGCCCTTGGCCACGTCCACGATGATCTGGCCGTCGCGGATGTGTGGCGCGGCGGCGCGGGCCGTGGCGCGCACGAAGACCGACGGCACGGCGAACAGCAGCACGTCCCGGCCCTCGCAGGCCCTGGCGATATCGGTGGTAAAGGCGGTGGCTTCGGGAATGACCATGTCCGGCAGGTTGGGCTGGCGGCGCGTGGCGCTGAGCCGCTCGATCTCCTCCGGCAGGGCCGACCAAACCGTCACCCCGTGGCCCAGGTTGGTCAGCATGCGGGCCAGCGCGATGCCCCAGGTGCCCGCGCCCAGCACGCCGATGGACGCGGGGACGGGATTGCTTATACGGTTCGGTACAGAACGATTCAAACACGTCATGATAAGCGCCTCCATGCAGTATACTATGCGATCATTATACCGCCTGGAGGCGCTTTGTGCAAGCCTGTCAATACAGATCGTGAAATATCCATCCCGGTTCAATCCGGTCACAGTCGGGGCAGAGGCCCGAGTATTCATTGGCGCAGTCGTCGCACAGCGGCGCGCCGCAATCGGCGCAGGAACGGAAGGCCCTTGAATCCATCATTCTGTGGCAGTTGCGACATTCGCTCATCGGCATGAAAATCCACCTCCGAAGCGCAGTATACCCTGAAGCAGGGTTATGTATTCACAGCAGCGCGCGCACAGCTTGTAAAAACCGTTCAACCTCTTCGAAGGTGTTGGCATGGCCGATGCTGGCCCGGACCGCGCCGCGCCGGAGCGTGCCCAGGAAGCGGTGCGCCTCGGGGGCGCAATGCAGACCGCCCCGCACGGCGATATCCCGGCGGGCCAGGGCGTCGGCAGCCTGAGCCGAGGGTAGGTCGCCCACGTTAAAGCACACGATGCCTGCCCGTCCGGCCTCCTGGGCCGGGCTGTACAGCGTGACGCCTTCCATGGCATTGAGTCCTTCATAGAGGGCCTGGGTCAGCTCCCGTTCCTGCATCATGATCTGGGAGAGCCGGGATGCCACGTATTCGCAGCCCGCCGCAAGTCCCGCGATGCCGGGGAGGTTCACCGTGCCGGATTCGTAGCGCTCGGGCAGCGTCTCCGGCTGCAGCAGGCTGTGGGAATCGGTGCCGGTGCCACCCTCCCGCAGGGGATTGAGCCGAATGCCCGGAGCGATGTACAGCCCACCGGTGCCCTGAGGGCCCAGCAGCGATTTATGACCGGGGAAGGCGTACAGGTCACAGCCCAGTGCCTTCACATCCACCGGCATGCCGCCCAGGGCCTGGGCGCCGTCGATCAGGTAGCGCACGCCCGCCGCCTTGGCCACCTGACCGATGGCGGCCACGGGCTGGATCGCCCCGGTGACGTTGCTGGCGTGGGTGCAGACGATCAGCGCGGTAGCGGGTGTGAGGGCGCTACGCACGTCCTCAGGGTCCACGAAGCCGTCAGGCCCGGGCGATACCAGCGTCAGCGTGATGCGCCCGCGCTGTGCCAGAGCGTACAGCACCCGCAGCACCGAGTTGTGCTCAAGGCAGGTGGCGACGACGTGGTCGCCCACGTGCAGGCTGCCCTTGATGGCCAGGTTCAGCGCGTCGGTGCAGTTGAAGCAGTGGACGACGCGCATCGCATCGCCGGCGCCCAACAGGGTGGCCAGGCGTTCCCGGCAATCCAGCACGATACGGCCCGCCTCGATAGCGGCCCGGTGGCCGGAACGGCCGGGGTTGGCGTTGGCTTCGGTCAACGCCCTCTTCACGGCCTGAACCACACAGTATGGCTTTGGATGGCTTGTTGCGGCGTTGTCAAAATAGATTTGCATGCCTGTTTTCCTCCTTCACATGCGAAGGATCGTTCGCGTAGTATAGGATACATGCGCCGGGTCCCTTTTATGAGCCGGCGCGTGAATCGATTGGAACGGAGGAGACACTATGCGGGATGTATACGGCGTGGCGGCGTTTCGCTCGCGCCAGCAGGTGCTGCGCTTCGAGGCGGCGCTGCGCCAGCGCGGCGTGCCCACCCAGGTGGTCACCACGCCCAGGGATATATCGATGGGCTGCGGCCTGTCCGTGCGCTTTCCAATGGAGCGCCTGGGCGAGGTGCGCCGGGCGCTGCTCGCGGCCAACCCCGGCAACCTGATCGGGCTGTACCGGGCGGAATACGACGGGGCGAGACTGAGGGTCGCGCCGGTTTAGCGATTGACAGCCATGTCATTCTGCGATAAAATATAAATGCCCGAAAGGGACAAGAGCGAACAACAAACGCGCAGGCGGTTGCTCCTACATCTCCGAAAGGAGGTGAGGACCATGCGTATTACATTCCACATAGGAAGGTATACCGTCACGATCATCGTGAGGGATCGCAAAAAAAGCAACCGCCACTCTGCCAAGTGACGGTTGTTTTCGTGATTCGAGAGAATCACATATAGGGAACAATCGAATCTGAGGAGCAACCGCGTGCGTGGTTCGCTCTTCGTTTATATTATATCCCAACAAAACTGGGTTGTCAAGGCTGATTTTTTGAAATGACAAGCATTCAATTCTCCGAAACTGAGTTGCGGATGTATTGGAATGATCTGCGTCAAACACATTCTGGAATAAACCGAAACATACTTGACCAAACGGCGGAAGGGAATGTATAATTGTAGCCATACAAAAGCGGGCATGTGCCCGGAGGGAGGAAACGCCCATGGATGCCAGTCGCGCCGCCCAGGTGATGGAGGCGCTTCATCAGCTGTACCCGGAGGCGAAGCCCGAGCTGCACTTCGCCGACCCCTTTGAGACGCTGATCGCCACGATCCTCTCCGCCCAGTGCACCGACAAGCGGGTGAACATGGTCACGGCACGGCTCTTTCCCCAATATCCGGACGCCTTCGCCATGGCGAAGCTGGAGCCGGAGGAATTGGAACCGCTGATCCGCGAGTGCGGCCTCTATCACAACAAGGCGAAGAACATCGTCGCCGCCAGCCGCGCGTTGGTGGCGCAGTACGACGGCAAGGTGCCCTCCACCCGCAAGGAACTGATGGCGCTGCCCGGCGTGGGCCAGAAGACCGCCGGGGTGGTGTTGCTGGCCGCCTTCGGGGACGACCAGATCCCGGTGGATACCCACGTATTCCGGGTATCCCGGCGCATCGGCCTGGCCGACGGCAATACGCCTGAAAAGGTGGAGGAACAGCTGAGGGCCATACTGGATCGGGAAATCTGGTCGCTGGGCCATCACCTGATCATCTGGCACGGGCGGCGCTGCTGTCACGCCCGCAAGCCCGAGTGCGCGCGCTGCCCGCTGGACGGCGGGCTCTGCGAAAAACACATGGAGAATTGACTATGGCATTGTTTGTTGATGTTGTGACCATCACGGTCAAGGCGGGGGACGGCGGCAACGGCTGCGTGTCCTTCCACCGCGAGAAATTCGTGCAGGCCGGCGGGCCGGACGGCGGCGACGGCGGTCGGGGCGGGGACGTGATCTTCGAAGCCTCCGAGCGCATGCATACGCTGATGGATTTCCGATACAAGCGCAAGTTCACCGCCGGCAACGGCGGCGACGGCATGGCCAACCGGCGCACGGGCAAGTCCGGCGAGCCGGTGGTGATCGAGGTGCCGCCGGGAACGGTGGTGCGGGAGAAGGCCACGGGAAAGCTGCTGCTGGACCTGTACACCCCCGGCGAGCGCAAGACGCTGGTGCGGGGCGGCAACGGCGGCTTCGGCAACCAGCACTTTGCCACGCCCACCCGACAGGCGCCCCAGTTCGCCAAGCCGGGGGAGAAGCGGGAGGTCATCGAGCTGACATTGGAGCTGAAGTCCATCGCCGACGTGGGGCTGGTGGGCTTTCCCAACGTGGGCAAATCCACGATACTGTCCGTGGTGACGGCAGCGCGACCCAAGATCGCCAACTATCACTTTACCACCCTCCAGCCGAACCTGGGCATCGTCAAGCACGGCGAGGCCAGCTTCGTGCTGGCGGACATCCCCGGCCTGGTGGAGGGCGCGGCCCAGGGCGTGGGCTTGGGGCATGCTTTCCTGCGCCACGTGGAGCGCACGCGGATGCTGCTGCACGTGCTGGACATCGCCGGCAGCGAGGGCCGGGACCCGCTGGCGGACTACGACGCCATCATGAAGGAGCTGGAGGCCTACGGCGACCTGAAGAACCGCCCCATGATCGTGGTGGCCAACAAGATGGACCTGCCGGGGGCCGAAGAGAACCTGAAGCGCCTGCGGGACAAGCTGGCAGGCACGGGCATCGACATCTACCCGGTCTCCGCCGCCACGCGCCAGAATTTCGACGCGCTGCTCTACGCCACGGTTAAGCTGTTGGACACCTGTCCGCCCGCCGAGCCGTTCGCGGAGGAGGCGCTGGGCGATGCCGACGCGCTGGCCCAGGGCGTGCCCTTCACCGTCGATGTGGACGGCGGCGTCTACTTCGTCTCCGGGCGGGAGATGGATCGCCTGATCGAATCGGTGAACTTCGACAACGAGGAATCCCTGAACTGGTTCCACCGGTCCCTTCGCCGCCTGGGCGTGATCGACGCCCTGCGGGAAAAGGGCGCGAAGGAGGGCGACAGCGTGGTGATCGGGGATATGGAATTTGACTTTGTTGAGTAATCAGAATTGACGGAGGTTATTCGTATGACGACAAAGCAGAGGGCCGCGCTGCGGTCCATGTGCAACACGATGGAGCCGGTTTTGCATATCGGCAAGGAGGGCATCAACGACAATCTGGTCAAGCAGTGCTGGGATGCCCTTGAGGCCCGGGAGCTGATCAAGGTGACGGTACAGAAGAACGCGCCCTTCGATTCCACACGGGAAGCCTGCGACGCGCTGTGCGAGCGGGTGCACGCCGAACCGGTCCAGACCATCGGCAGCAAATTCTGCATCTACCGCCAGGCCCGGGAAAATTCGAAGATCAAGCTGGAGGAGCTGTAGGCCGGGGTCACGATCCTGCGCCTTGCCGCTGTAGCGGCGGCCTCAAGGCCGCCATTGTCCATGCGTTTTCAACAATCGTCTTCAAACAACCGCCTGCCGCTTCCGTGCCGGATCAGTGCGAGGCCAGCGTGGGCCGCGACGGCCAGCCCGGGAAACAGATACCAGACGTTGCCGGTCAAGCTGTAAATGCCGAGCATCCACAGGGCCAGCAGTGCGCTTCGGGTTGAAGACCGCGTCGATACCAGGCCCGCCCATAGCCGCCTGATCGTCGCTTTCGGGCTGTAGCGCGGGGGACGGGGCAGCTGATCGGCGGGCAGGGTACGGAGCAGGCGCTTTAGCCTGTGGCTGTCCACGATCGCCACGACGGGATTGCGCAATTCCCTGGCATAGAACGCTGCACGGGGCTCGCAGGGGCAGGTGGCGGCGATGACCAGGCGTTCGGCGTCCCGATTGGCCTTCCAGGCGTTCAGCACATCCCCTGAGGACAGCGTCGCCTCCGGATGCTTCAGAACCGGCGCGAGCCGAAAGGGCTCGCCGGGCCAGCGCCTGAGGATCAGGGCTTCGAGGGCACTCCCGGCGGCTTCGTCGTCAAGCCCGGCGATGCGCATGAGCTCCGCCCGGGCCTGGGCGGCGGTGGCGTGATGGACGACCGGCAGTCCCCGCAGCAGCATGTGACTCAGCGCCGTACAGGCAAACGCAACCGCGCAGGCGAGCGGTATGCTGCCCGTGGCGTTCAGGAAAAACAGATAATAGGCAACCGCGCCGAGAAGGCTGAGCGCGGCACGATCGATGAAGGACGCCATTTTCAGACCTCGTTTTAATATTTTTCCACGAAGAGAGTATTGACGGAATGCGTGTTCATCATACGCTGATTCCGGGAGGAGACCATTATGAAGCAAATGCTTTGTCTCTGCCTCGCGCTGGCGCTCGTCATGTCGCTTGGCGCATGGGCCGAAAACGGAAGTGAACTTCGAAGCCCGTCGGACGTCGTGCTGGGCGACGCCCAATTCGACGCCTATATACCGCTGCTCGAGGGCAAGCGCGTGGCGCTGTTCTCGAACCACAGCGGCATCGTCGGAGACCGGACCAGCGGGCAGGGCGACACCGCGGGCATCGATACGAGTCTTATCCCCTTTGGAAAGGATGTCGCGGGCAACGACATCGGCTACGGCGAGCATGTGCTGGACGCGATGCTGGCCCGGGGCGTGAACGTCACCGCCATATTCAGCCCCGAGCACGGCTTCCGCGGCACGGCCAGCGCGGGCGAGGCGGTGAGCGATTCCGTGGATCCGGCGACGGGCGTGCCGATACTGTCGCTCTATGCCGAAGACAGCCACTATCCCAGCGCCGAAAGCATGGACGCCTTCGACGCGCTGGTGATCGATATGCAGGATGTGGGCCTGCGCTACTACACCTATTATATCTCGATGTACTATCTGATGGACGCCTGCGCTGCCGCGGGCAAGCCCGTGGTGTTGCTGGACCGCCCCAATCCCAACGGCTTCTACGTGGACGGGCCGATCCTGAAGGAGGCGTTCATGTCCGGGGTGGGGCGCTTGCCGGTGCCTATCGTCCACGGCCTGACCCTTGGCGAGCTGGCCTGCATGATCAACGGCGAGGGCTGGCTGGAGGCGGGGAAGGACGCCTGCGACCTGACCGTGATCCCCTGCCAGAACTACACCCACGGGGACCGGGTCCCGCTGGTGCGCGCGCCGTCCCCCAACCTGAAGGACATGCGGGCGGTGTACCTGTATGCATCCACCTGCTTCTTCGAAAACACCGCCGTCTCGGTGGGCCGGGGGACCGATCATCCCTTCGAGATCTACGGCAGCCCGTACCTCGAGGGCAACGAAGCGTTCGGCTACAGCTTTACCCCTGAGAGCATGCCGGGGGCCAATGAGCCGCCCTTCGAGAGGGTCACATGCTACGGCAAGCAGCTGATGGAGGTGCCGCTGGAAGACATATGGGACGCGGGCATCAACCTCGATTACCTTGTAGGCGCCTACAACGCCGTCCACGAGGCGCACCCCGAGGTGGATTTCTTCGGTGCCCCGGACAAATCCGGCCGGTACTGGCTGGACAAGCTTTGCGGCACCGATGAAGTTCGGACGATGATCGTCGCGGGCGAATCCGCCGAGGCCATCAAGGCCAGCTGGCAGGGGGACATCGAGGCGTTCCGGGAACAGCGCAAGCCGTATCTGTTGTATGAGGAATAAGTAGATAAATACTGATTTGTCGAGCAGGGCTCGATAAATCAGTATTCAGGTTTTAGGTTTTAGGGGTTAGGTTTTAGGGGTGGTACTACGTTTCTCGGTCCTTTGAATAAAAGAAATCCGTCAGGATTTCTACCTTCCCTAACACCTAAAACCTATAACCTAAAACCTAACTACTGATTTGTCACAGCGCGACAAATCAGTAGTTGTCTGCTCGTGCAGCAACACAAAACACAGCACAGACAATTGCAGTCTGTGCTGTGTTTTGTGTTGCTGTATCCGCTACCTTCCCAGCGTACACCGCCCCAGGGTGGTGGAGCTCTCGTTGGTGGAGGCGCCGGTGAAGTATTTCGTCACGTCGTCCAGCGACTTCGAATAGCGCAACGGGTGCCCGTCCGGGATGTAGATAATGCCGAATACCCGCGTATTGTGACAATTGTCACTGGCGACCTGGTGGCTGTAGGCGCACACGGTGACGGCGCGGTGCATGTTGCAGTAGGCGGTGGGCTCGGTGCCGGACAGGTAGTAGTCGGTGACGGGTTCATAGCCGTTGATATCGGCGCGGCAGGCCGACGTGGGCAGCATGCCCGAAACGGCGCACACCGTGCAGGCCGTCAGGTTGTAGTCGGCGGGGGAGCCGCTGATGATGGCGCGGTCGGTGGTGCAGCCCGTCAGCTCGTGAACGCGGCTCATGATCTCGGCCCACAGCGGCGCGGCGTAGCTGCCGCCGGTGGCGTCGTCGGTCAGGGGCTTGTAGTTGTCCGAACCGACCCACACCGCCCCGGAGTAGTAGCCGGTCATGCCGGCGAAGGTGACGCCGATGTTGTTGGTGTTGGTGCCGGTCTTGCCCGCCACGGTCAGCTCGCCGAAGTTGGCCAGCTGGCCGGTGCCCTCGGGGCTGACGCAGCCCCGCAGCACATCCACCAGCATAAAGGCGGTGGAGGGCTTGAAGGCCTGCCAGGTCTCCTGCACCTCCCGCACGTCGATGTACACCGTACCGTCGGGGTTCAGGATCTGGGTGAAGGCGTAGGGCTCCTGGTAGACGCCCCGGTTAGCGATGGCCCCGAAGCCGGTGGCCAGCTCGATCACCGAAAGGCCCGACGAGCCCAACGCCAGGCCGGAGCCGTTGCCCAGTATGTGGTTGGGGTTCACGCCCAGCTTCAGCAGGTAGGTGACGGCGTTCTGAATGCCCACGTAATCCATCAGCACGTGGGCCGTGGAGGTGTTGTGGGACTTGTTGATGGCCAGGCGCATCGACTCCACGCCGCTGAAATCGCCGCCGCCGAAGTTGTTCGGGTATCCGGTGTCGCTGATCCAGCCCTTGATGGGGATCGGCAGGTTCATGACCGGCGTGCCGGGGGAATAGCCCATGTCAAAGGCGGGGCCATATACCGCCAGGGGCTTGATGGACGAGCCCACGGGCATGTCGTTCTGGTAGGCGCGGTTCAACTGCTTGCGCTGCACGGGTTCGTTACGACCGCCCACCACGGCGATCAGCTCGCCGGTGTGCCAGTCCATCACGGCGCAGGCGCACTGGGGCTGCACGACGGTCAGGAATTCGCCGCCGCCCAGCGAGGCCTGGGTGGAGCTGTCGTTGGAGTAGCGCATGGACGGATAGCGGGTGTAATTGGTGATGGTCTCCTGTACCGCCTGTTGTACCTCGGGCTTCAGGCTCGTGAACACCTTGTAGCCGCCGTTGCGCAGCTTGGTCTCCATCTGGGCGCGGTTGTAGGAGGTATCCTCCAGGCCCTCGACCCGCAGCATCTTCGTGACCACGTCGTATATGGAATATTCCACATAGTAGGCGTTGTCGTACATGTTGTTGGTGGCGGCGGTGGCGTTCTCGATCACCTGAAGCGTATCGGCGCGGGCCTGCTCGTATTCCTCCTCGGTGATCAGACGGTGGTCCAGCATCTCCTCCAGCACGTAATTGGTGCGCCTGTCGGTCTCCTCCGGGCGGTTGCGGACGTAGTAGTTTCGCCGGGGGTTGTAGCGGGAGGGATTGCGGATCAGTCCCGCAAGGCACGCGCACTCCCGAAGGGTCAGCTGGCTCAGGTCCTTTCCGAAGTAATCCTGGGCGGCGATCTTCACGCCGTAGCTGCTGCCGCCCATGTAGATCACGTTCAGGTAGGCCTCCAGGATCTGATTTTTGTCCAGGTTCTTCTCCAGCTCCAGGGCCAGATAGGCCTCCTGCACCTTGCGCTTGTAGTTCTGGTCGCTGTTCAGCAACGTCAGCTTGACCAGCTGGCAGGTGATGGTCGAGGCCCCCTGGGTGTCGCCGCCCATCACGTTGTTGATCAACGCGCCGCCGATGCGCTTCAGGTCCACGCCGTGGTGCTCGTAGAAGCGGGCGTCTTCGATGGCGATGACGGCGTTGATCAGCTGCTGGGGAATGTCCTCGATTTCCACGTAGATGCGGTTTTCCGAGCCCTTGAATTCCATGATCAGCTGTCCGCTGGAATCGTAGATGAACGAGGTTTGGGACTGCGCGCCGATCTGGGACAGGTCCAGGTTCGGCGAGGTGTCCACCCAGCCCTTGGCGATGCCGACCACCAGCCCACCGCCGATCAGGCCGATCAGCAGCACGACGAAGAACAGCATCTTCACGGTCAGCAGTATCACCGCGAACAGGAAATTGCGGTCATACTCCCGGGGTTTGAATATCGCGTATTTCACTTATGTCCTCCTGAGATCAGGTTTCTATATCAAAATCCATTTTATATTATATCACATCTTCTCATTATGCGCACGTATATTTGATGTCAATTTGATGAACAATGAAAGGATTCATAACAACGCACAAGGGGGACGGCATTTGCCGTCCCCCTTGTGCGTTGATGTCCGCTTGCCGTCACATCCTGCGCTTGAGCTGGTTGTACAGCTTTGCGATGCGGTTATAGGTCAGGCCGTGCATGATCAGGCTGACGCCGATCAGCAGCCCGATGAAGGCGAACAGACCCACCACGCCGACCATCAGCGAGGTATCCGAAACGGTTTTCAGGCTGGTGATGGCCATGGAAAGAACCTGCTTTTGCTCCACGAGGTTGTTGGCCAGAATGGCGCCCGCACCGGTAAAGACAAAGAAAGTGATTGCGCCCAACAGTATGCTCACGATGCCCATGACAATTCTCCTTAATTATTTTGATGATATTGAATGCGTAGGGACATTATAGCGGTCATGGCATGGGCTGTCAAGGGAACGCGCGGATTTGTCGAAATATCGCGCAAATCCTGTAATATAAAAACTGCGGACCGATGAAAAATATGTTTTTCATCAATCCGCAGGACATGAGTTGCTTACTTGCTCTTGATATACTCGTCGATGGCCGCGGCGGCGTTCTTGCCCGCGCCCATGGCCAGTATGACGGTGGCCGCGCCGGTGACGGCGTCGCCGCCGGCGTACACGCCCTCGCGGCTGGTCAGGCCGTCCTCGCCCTGGGTGACGATGCAGCCGTGCTTGTTGGCTTCAAGGCCCGGGGTGGTGGAGCGGATCAGCGGGTTGGGGGAGGTGCCGATGGCCATGATCATGGTATCGATGTCCAGCACGAATTCGCTGCCTTCCTTGACGATGGGGCGGCGGCGGCCGGAGGCGTCGGGCTCGCCCAGCTCCATCTCCACGCACTTCATGCCGATGACCTCGCCGTTGCGGGGATCCCTGGGATCGTCGGGGTTGTTGTAGCCCAGCACCTCGACTGGGTTGGTGAGGGTCTTGAAGATGATGCCCTCCTCCTGGGCGTGCTCGACCTCCTCGGCACGGGCAGGCAGCTCGTTCATCGAGCGGCGGTATACGATATACACCTCGTCCGCGCCCAGGCGCTTGGCGCAGCGGGCCGCGTCCATGGCCACGTTGCCGCCGCCCACGACGGCCACCTTCTTGCCGTGGCGGATGGGGGTCTTGCTGCCCTCGCGATAGGCCTTCATCAGGTTGATGCGGGTCAGGAACTCGTTGGCGGAATAGACGCCCTTCAGGCTTTCGCCGGGGATGCCCATGAACCGGGGCAGGCCCGCGCCGGAGCCGATGAACACGGCCTCGTTGCCCATCTCGAACAGCTCGTCGATGGTCAGCACCTTGCCGATGACCATGTCGGTCTCCACGTCGACGCCCAGCGCCTTCAGGTTGTCGACCTCCTTGTTGACGATGGCCTTGGGCAGGCGGAACTCGGGGATGCCGTAGCTCAGCACGCCGCCGGCCACGTGCAGCGCCTCGTACACGGTCACCTTGTAGCCCATGCGGGCCAGGTCGCCCGCGCAAGTCAGGCCGGCGGGGCCGGCGCCGATGACGGCGACCTTGTGGCCGTTGGAGGCCGGCGCCTTGGGGGCCTCGGTGGCGTGCTCGCGGTGCCAGTCGGCCACGAAGCGCTCCAGGCGGCCGATGCCCACCGGCTCGCCCTTGACGCCGCGGACGCATTTGGATTCGCACTGGCTCTCCTGGGGACACACGCGGCCACACACGGCGGGCAGTGAGGATGACTTGTTGATGATCTCAAACGCGCCCTCGATGTCCTCGTTGGCCAGCTTGGCGATAAATTCGGGAATGTCGATCTGCACGGGGCACTTGCTGACGCAGGGCTTGTTCTTGCAGTGCAGGCAGCGGCGGGCCTCCTCGATGGCCATCTCATAGGTATAGCCGGTGGCGACCTCCTCGAACACCTTGTTGCGGTAGTTCGGCTCGAGGGACGGCATCGGGCACTTTTTCATGCTCATATTTCTCTCAGCCATGTTATTCGGCCTCCTTGTTCATGAGGTTGCAGAATTCGTCGCGCTTGTGCTGCTCGAAGTCGCGGTAGATCGCGCCGCGCTTCATGGCCTCGTCGAAATCCACCAGGTGGCCGTCGAAGTCGGGGCCGTCCACGCAGGCGAACTTCGTTTCGCCGCCCACGGTCAGGCGGCAGCCGCCGCACATGCCGGTGCCGTCGATCATGATCGGGTTCATGGAGATCACGGTCTTGATGCCATACTTCTTGGTCAGCTGACAGACGAACTTCATCATGATCACCGGGCCGATGGCGATGACCTCGTCGTATTCGTTGCCGGCCTTGATCAGCTCCTCCAGGGCGTTGGTGACCAGGCCCTTGGCGCCGTAGCTGCCGTCGTCGGTCATCATGCAGACCTTGGAAGAGCAGGCGTTGAACTCGTCCTCGAGGATGACCAGGTCCTTGTTGCGGAAGCCCACCACGGAGTGGACCTCGCAGCCGTTGGCGTGAAGGGCCTGGGCCACGGGCAGCGCGATGGCGCACCCCACGCCGCCGCCGACCACGGCCACCTTTTTAAAGCCCTCGACCTCGCTGGCCTTGCCCAGCGGGCCGACGAAATCGGGCAGGTAATCGCCCTCGTTCAGGGTGTTCAGCTCCATGGTGGTGCCGCCGACGATCTGGAAGATGATATCCACAGTGCCGGCCTCCCGGTCATAGCCGGCGATGGTCAGCGGGATGCGCTCGCCGTCGTCGCTGGCGCGGAGGATGATGAACTGGCCCGCCTGCGCCTTGCGCGCGACCAGCGGCGCCTCGATGACCATCTTGGTGACGGTCGGATTCAGAGGCTGCTTTTTGAGAATTTTGAACATGCTTTCCCTCTTCTCTGAGTGATGTCCGGCACGCCTGCTCACGACGCGCCGACGCACCGTCGATCACGGAACCGGCGAACGGCGGTGTTATTCATGGTTATCATAGCATAATGATTCCGAAAAATCAATTAAGATGTAGAAAAAACTGAGCCCAAGGCTCTATATACGCCCATCGCCCATATCATGGTGGCATAGCAGCCATGATATGGGCGATGGGCATGTAGCGTTATCCTCGCTTCTTCTCCTTCAGCATGTTCCCGTACTTCGAGAACAGGAAGCTCTGGAATTCCACGCCGGCCACGCCGTCGGCGCTGCCGTAGCCCATCTTCAGCTGGGCGTCGATGACGGCCTGTCGGGTGGCGTCGTTGAAGGTTCCGATGCTGTCCTGTACGTCCGCCTTGTCCAGGAAGCCCAGCTGCCACAGCCGGCGCTGCAGATTGGTGACCGCGTCGCCGGTGGTTCCCAATTGCAAGGATGCGTAGCTGTCGCCGGTGGCCTCAAAGCGCACGGAGGCGTCCGGGGCGGCCTTGCTGTAGATGTAGCGCTGCAGCGACGCCGAGGCCTCGCCGGTGGGCTCCACGCCGATGGCGTTCTGGAAGGCGGTAACCGCGTCCCGGGTGGCCTCGTCATAGAGGGTGCTGGGCATCTCAAGATACCCAAGCTCCACCAGCCGGTTCTGTAGCGACATGACGGCGCTGCCCGTGGAGCCCAGCGTCAGGTTGAAGAACAGCATGTCGGTCTCCGGCACCGGCGTTGGTTCCGGCTCGGGCGTTGCTTCGGGCTGCGGCTCCTGTGTGGCGAAATCCTGTTCCTCGACCGGCACCGTCGTTTCCCCGACGCCCTGGTCGCCAAAGCCCTCGGAGAGCATCTGGGTCTGGTCGTAGGTGAGGGCGCGGCTGCTGAACAGCACCGATTGCAGCCATGCGGTGGCCAGGCCGTCCTCCTCCAGCCCGTTGCAGTGCTGGTAGAACGTCACGGCGCTGATGGTCGCGGGGCCGTATTTGCCGTTTGGGGTGCCGTCGGCGTAGCCCAGCTCCACCAGTCGGCGCTGCAGGGCCAGTACGGCGTCGCCGCTGTCGCCGGGGGCCAGATCCTCGTAGTCGCTCACCTCGACGCTGCCACCCTGGGCGGGGGCGCTGCTGGAGAGCAGGAAGTCCTGCATGTCCAGGGTCAGCATGCCGTTGGGCGTGCGCCCGATGGCGGCCAGAAAGCGGTTGACGCCCTCCTGGGTGGACTGGTCGAACACGCCTGTGTCGCTGCCCTCCGCCATGTAGCCCAGCGCGATCAGCCGCTGCTGGATCTGGGAGACCCGCGTGCCGGAATTGCCCAGGGCGATGGCGGTGGATTCGTCGATCTCCCCGCTGTCCTCGGGAATGGCGATGGCGGGCTCCAGGGGCGTTTCGTCCGGCGGGACCGTGACGATCACCTGCACGTCGGGGGAGTAGCGCTTCGCGGTATCGGCGTACAGCTCCTGTTGCATGCCGACGCTGGCCGTGTCGCTGGAGGGCAGGCCGTAGGTAGCGTAGAACAGACGCACGCATTCGGCAGTCTGCTCGTCGAAAACGCCCGTCAGGTCGAGGATCGGGTAATCCAGGTTCTTCAGGCGCTGCTGCAGGGCGTAGACCGAGCTGCCCACCGTGCCAGGGCGCAGGATCGAATACTGGGAGAGCACGGCGTTGTTGTAGGCGTCCGTGCCGTAGGCGGGGGCTGTGGCGGCAAACAGCTTCAATTGCAGCTTTGGCGTGGCCACGCCGGTCTGCATCGTGCCGAAGGTCTGCTCGAAGCGCTTCACGGCGGCTTCGGTATCGCTGTCGTACAGGCCGGAAACGTCGCCGTCGAAGTAGCCCAGGTCCTTCAGGCGCAGCTGGAGGGCCTGTACGGCGATGCCGGTGTTGCCCAGGCTCAGGCTGCGGTACTCGGTCTGCTGTTCCTGGGCGCGCAGCGACTGGAAATCGCCCTCGATGACCGAGGTGTCGTTCAGCGTGACATTGCCGTCGGCGTCGATGACGATGGCCTCCGGCGCGCTCATGTTTTCAGGCAGGGGCGTGGCGGTGGCATAGGGCATGTTGATCTCCACGGAGGTGTTGGCCTGGGTGTCCAACAGGTTTTCGTCAATCGAGCCACAGCCGCACAGCAGCAGGCTCGTGCCTGCCGCCATGAGGGTCAACGCTGCGATTCTGTAGTTTCCCATTACAAGCCTCCGGGTCGGTACACATTTCACCGTTGGCGTCAGCGAAGCGACGCCTTCCATATTATAGACGCATGGACAGGCGGATCAGTGGCGTCCGCCTGAAAAAAGTCACATTGACACAGATGGATTATATATCATGTGCCGGCAAAATACAATGCGTTGAACACTAATTTTGCGTGGATTTCCAATGAACGCCCCGTTTTCGGTAGACATACACATCTCCCTCGGCAAATACGGTGTCGCAGTGGTCCGCAAACCAGGCCTCGTCCACGTCGAAGTCGCTGCGCTCAAGGCTGGAAACGTAGACGTACTCCACGCCGTAGCGATCCAAAAGCGCCAGGTTGTCACCGGGGGCTTCCAGCATGAGCCGCTCGTCCCGCTCCTGAATGAAATAACTGACGCCGTGGAAGTAGAGGTAGCTGTCCGAACCGCAAACGATGTTCCGGCCCGCCAGTGCGGCAACCGGGTTGTTGTGTGCGTTGCCGGTCAGCACCACGGTGTGGGCGGGGGTGTTTTCTTCGAAATAAGCGGCGGCGTGGACGGCCTGGGGACTGAACAGCTTGTAGTCGGATACCACCTCCCGGCCAATGCTCAGCGCGCCGGAGAGGGTCGAGACCAGCATGAAAGCGAAGGCCAGCAGCGCCCTGCCCCTCACGCCCCTCAATCGATTCCAAAGCGTCACAAGGTACAGGCCCATCGCCGGCATCATGGCCATATAGGCCACGTAGAACAGCTTGTTGTTGTCGTATACGTTGGGCTGGAACTGGATCAGCTCCGCTGTCACGTAGATACACAGCGCTCCCAGGCCAAGCATACGGGTCAGGTTTCCCCGCGCCATCGGTCTTATGGAGCCCCGGGCCCTGCGCTTTCCCGTCAGCGCCGCCGGGACCATCATCAGCCAGATCAGCCCCACGTTCTTGATCCAGAACCAGCAGTAGCCGTCGATCAGTTTCCCGTTTGCCTGGCTGTTGACCCAATTGAATCGGAAGCGCAGCGAGCCGCCGTTGACCGTCTGGGGAACCGACCAGGTCATCAGCTGGGGCAGGGCCAGCGCCAGCGCGATGACGCCGTAAAGACCGAAATGGAGGAAGACGGACAGCCGTCGTCCCTTGGCGTACACCAGGGCATAGGCCATCGCCCCAGCGCTGATCAGCCCCAGGGCCAGGAAGGAGTGGGTGTGTATCATCGGCAGCGCCCCGGCAAGCACGCCCAGCAGCGCAAAGGCGCCGGCGTCGTCGTCCCGGACTGCGGTCAGCAGCAGCCAGAGCATCGGCAGCAGCGCCATCCAGCCGGTCAGCAGCGTGCGCTGGGGGATCATCATGTCGCAGATCACGTTGACCCAGCGCAGGTTCAGGGCGGGCTGGTTGGTCGGCGTCCTGTAGAATCCTGTGAATATCTGGTGAAATGCCGTGGCGTCCTTACCGACGCCGTCCAGCGCGTACAGGAAGCCCAGGCCGCCGTTGACGAACATCAGCGCGGTGGCGACGACCGTGGCGGCGGGGCTGTGGGTCAGCTCCCAGCAGAACAGCACAAATCCCAGGAACACCAGCGCCATCATCAGCGTGCCGGTGACGACAAAGGCGCCTGTCAGATCGCTGCCAAACAGCAGCATCGTCGTGACCATCGTGTCGCCCAGGAAGGGATAGCCCAGCAGCGTGCCGGGCAGCAGCGAATAATCCGGGGGAAAGGCCGCGCCCCTCAGGCTGGTGGCGATGCCCAGGTGCAGGCACAGGTCGCCGTAGGTGGACTGGCCCACGTGCAGCGTGTCGTTTACGTTGCGCAGGATATGGGTGAATTGCAGATAGCCGCCGAGGAGTGCCAGCGGCACCACCAGCGCCAGCGGCAGCCACAGGGGCATGTCGGTGAAGCGACTGGACCGGGGCTTTCGCCTGCCGATCAAGGCGCAGGCACCGGCGATGGCTGCCGCTGAAGCGAGGCCGAGCAGCTGTGCGGGCCTGTCAAAGCGCAGCGCGAAGGCAAACAGCGCGGGCAGCCACATCATCAACATGAGTCCTGCGCACAGTCCAAGCCACAGCCGCACGAGCCTGTCCCGGCTGGCCAGCAGGGCGTCCATGACGACACAGCCGGACGCCAGGAAGCCGGCAAGTATCAGATATCCAATCATAGTAGACCTCCGGAATGGGAGACGATAAATTACATGCCCATTATAGCACTGCGGGCAATTGCCTGTAAAGGCGGCATTTGCCTTGGGTCGATTATAGGGCCTGGATGATGAAAAATTAAACTATTTCATATTGGTTCCGGAATTATTTCTCATATATTATAATATATTACATATATATTACTATTTATGCAATGCGTGCGAAAATCTGTGACTGAAATTAGATAATAGTGTGCATATATGCGGAAATCTATTGAAAAAAGGAAAGGCGTGCAGTAAAATTACCATATCTACCAATGCACCTGAAGTACTGGAGGGGTTCTGCATGAACAGAGTTTTAGGCAGGTTGGCTGTGCTTCTATTGGCCATCATGCTGTTGGCCTCTGTCTGCGCGTATACGGAAAGCTCGATCTCCACGACGGTGGTGATGCGCGTTTCCAGAATGACGCAGAACGCCGTGGTCAAGGCTGGCGAGGATCTGTCCATCGAAGTCGGCATAGACGGCGTCGAGCCCGCCCAATACCAGTGGTACTTTAACGACGTCCCCATCGAAGGCGCGAGCCAGAAGGTTTTCAACATCGTCAATGCGAAGCCGGAAAACACCGGTGTCTACCGCATGGATGCCTTCGACGCCAACGGGAAAATGCTGGTGAGCATGGACATATCCGCCCGCGTACTGGAGGATGCCGTGCCTCAGGCCGGTGACCGTTCGATGCCCGTGGGCGTCGCTTTCGCGGCCATCCTGCTGTGCTCAGGCGCGCTGGTATTCCTGTTGAGGCGGCGGGCCGGGGCGTGAACGACACATAAAGACGATAGATGAAAAGGGGCGTCCATGTGACGCCCCATATTAATGTCCATACACAGGAGGTTCCATGAGCAAGCCCTTTGAATTCGAACTGCTGCACGTATGCAAGCAGACAGGCGCGCGACGCGGGCGGCTGCACACCCCCCACGGCGTGATCGAGACGCCGGTTTTCATGCCCGTGGGCACCCAGGCAAGCGTCAAGACCATGACGCCGGAGGAGCTGAAGGACTGCGGCGCGCAGATCATACTGTCAAACACCTATCACCTGCACCTGCGCCCTGGCGAGGGCCTGGTGCAAAGGGCGGGCGGCCTGCACCGCTTCATGCACTGGGACAGGCCGATCCTGACCGACAGCGGCGGGTTCCAGGTGTTCTCGCTGGCTGACCTGCGCAAGGTGGAGGAGCGCGGCGTACAGTTCCGCAGTCATCTGGACGGCTCGAAGATGTTCATCGGGCCGGAGGAATCCATCGCCATACAGCAGGCCCTGGGCTCGGACATCATGATGCAGTTCGACGAGTGTTCGCCCTATCCCTGCGACTACGACCGCGCCAAACAGGCCATGGGGCGCACCCTGCGCTGGCTGGAGCGCTGCATGAAGGCGTGGACCCACGAGCACCAGGCGCTGTTCGGCATCGTGCAGGGGGCGTTTTACGCCGATCTGCGGGTGGAGTGCGCGAAGGAGATGGCCAAGCTGGACCTGCCGGGCTATGGCATCGGCGGCCTGTCGGTGGGCGAGCCAAAGGAGATCATGTATGACATGCTGGCGCGCATGATGCCCTACATGCCCCAGGCCAAGCCCCGCTACCTGATGGGGGTGGGGTCGCCGGACTGCCTGATCGAGGGCGTGCTTCGGGGCGTGGACATGTTCGACTGCGTGCTGGCCACCCGCGTGGCACGCAACGGCACCGTGTTCACCCACGACGGTCGCCTGGTGGTGCGCAACGCGAAGTATGCCGAGGACTTTGCGCCCCTCGACCCGGATTGTGACTGCTACGCCTGCAAAAACTACACCCGCGCCTACATCCGCCACCTGTTCAAGGCGGGGGAGATACTCGCCCTTCGGCTGAACAGCATCCACAACATCCACTTCCTGACGAAGATGATGGAGGAAATGCGCGCCGCCATCGAGGCCGACAGCCTGATGGACTGGGCCAACGAATTCTACGCCAGGCATGGGCGGGGGAATTGGTGAGAGAGGCAAATACTGATTTGTCGCGCTGCGACAAATCAGTATTTAGGTTTTAGGTTATAGGTTTTAGGTGTTAGGGAAGGTAGAAATCCTGACGGATTTCTTT
>CACWZI010000061.1 GCA_902765305.1 uncultured Eubacteriales bacterium | reverse complement strand
GATCGTCTATCGTAATAGACGAACGAGGTGTAACGGGGACACCTCTTCAGTCTGCTTCGCAGACAGCTTCCCCTCCGAGGGGAAGCCTTTTGGGTGCGACGGCAGGCATTTTTCCTTAAGTTGATGACATTGCCCTGAAGGGGAAGGCTGGGGGCGGCAGCCGCTATTCCTGTTCCCTGTTCCCTGCTCCCTGTTCCCTCGTCACCTCTACAAATCAGTCTTTGCCGTCAGCGCCCCTTCGCGCATCCCTTCATCCCCACCGTCGTATAACAAATCACCTTGTCGAAGACCAGCAGCATCGCGGGCAACAGCACGATCACGACCACCATGCTGATCAGCGAGCCGCGGGCCAGCAGCACCACGATGGCCTTGATCATGTCCACCCGGGAGTACAGCGCCACGCCCACGGTGGCGGCGAACAGGCTCAGACCGCTGGTGATGATCGAAACCACCGAGGATTTGTGGGCGGCGAGCACCGCGTCCCTCTTCGCCAAACCGTCCTTGCGCTCGCGAACATAGTGGGTCGTCATCAGTATGGCATAGTCCACCGTCGCGCCCAGTTGGATGGTGCCCACCACCACAGGGGCCACGAAGGGCTGCTGCACGCCGGTGTAATACGACCAGGCCATGTTGATGAATATGGCGAACTCGATCACCGTCACCAGTATCGCCGGCAGGGTCAGGGACTTGAACACCAGCATCACGATGATGAATATGGCCAGCACCGAGACCGTGTTCACGCGCACCAGGTCCACCGAGGTCACGTCCTCCAGGTCCTTCATCAGCGGCGCTTCGCCGATGACCATGCCCTTCGGGTCGTAGCGCTTGACGATCCCGTCGATCTTAGCGATCTGGGCGTTGACCTCGGGCGTGGCAGCGGAATAGTCCGAGCAGACCATCATCAGCTCCCAGTTGTCCGTGCGCAGGTTCTTCACCAGCTTCCTGGGCAGCATGTCCTCGGGGATCATCGAGGAGGTCACGCTGGGGATGCCCAGCGCCCACTGCACGCCGTCCAGGTCTTCGACCTCGTCCAGTATATGCAGCTTGTCCTTGCCCGGCAGCTGGCTGTCCACCATCAGTATGTGCATGTTGGACATGTTGAACTCCTCGGACAGCTTCCGGTTGGCAATGGCGCTGTCCAGCGTGTCGGGCAGGCCCTTGTCGATGTTGTAGTAGAGCTGCACGGCGTTGTTGCCCCTGTAGGCGGGGACGATGATGATCAGGAACAGTGCGATCCAGACCGCCGGATGCTTGATGATGAACGCGGAGGGCTTCTCCATATTGGGGATGAACGAGCGATGCCGGGTCCTTTCGATGGCCTTCTCAAAGGTCAGCACCATGGCTGGCAGGAACGTGGTGCAGCAGATCACGCCGATCAGCACGCCCTTGATCATCACCACGCCCAGGTCGCGGCCCAAGGCGAAGGTCATGAAGATCAGCGCCGCGAAGCCCGCGATGGTGGTGGTGGAGCTGCCGATGACCGAGGTAAAGGTCTGGGAGATGGCCTCGCCCATGGCCTCCTCCCGGTCATCGATGGTCTGCCGCGCCGTCTCGTAGCTGTGCAGCAGGAATATGGAATAGTCCATCGTGACGCCCAGCTGCAGCACCGCCACCAGCGCCTGGGTGATGTAGGAGATCTGACCCAGGAACACGTTGGTGCCCATGTTGTACACGATGGCCACGCCGATGCTGGACAGGAAGATCAGCGGCACCACGAAGGACGTGGTGGTCAGCATCAGCACGAGCAGCGACAGCACCGACGCAATGGCCACGTACATCGGCATCTCCGACATGGCCAGCGTCTTGATGTCCGTGACGATGCCGGCCATGCCGCTGATGAAGCACTGCTTGCTGACCACCCCGCGCAGGTCCTGTATGGCCTGCATGGTGGTCTCGGCGGAGGTGGTGTTGTCGAACAGGGCGATCATCAGCGTGGCGTCCCCCTGGAAGAAGATCTTCCGGATGCGCTCGGGCAGCATCTGCTCCGGCATGTCCAGGCCCACGATGTCGTCGTACCACAGCACCTCTTCCACGTGGTCGACGCCCTCCATCTTCTCCTCCAGCTTCGCCGCGTCGCGCTTGCCCATGCCCTCCACAATCACCATCGAGAACGCGCCCTTGCCGAAGTCCTCGACCATGATATCCTGGCCGTAGACCGTCTCAAGGCTGTTGGGCAGGTAGCTCAGGATGTCATAGTTGACCTTCGTGCGCATGTATCCGATGGCGGAGGGCACCAGCAGCGCCACGCACACCAGGATCACGAGGACCTTGTACTTTGCAATGAACTTGCCAATTGCTTTCACAGTTTATCCCTCCATGGGGAATGGAATTATTCTTCTTCAGTCTCCACCGCCTCGGTATGGATGACGAAGGTGGTGACGCCGGTCATGTCGTCCGACTTACCGGAATAGGACGGATAGTCGTTCATCAGGTCGATCATGGCGTCCGCGCGGTCCGAGATGGTCTGGAAGTCGCCGTCGATGAACTCGATCAGCTTCTGTATGGCCTCCTCGTCCAGCGTCTCGATGCCTTCCCGCAGGGCGGCCATGCCATCGTCCAGCGCCTCGGCGCCGCCAAACAGCGCCTGCGCGCCGTCGTCCAGCTGCAGGATACCCTCCAGCAGCGCGTTCGCGCCGTCGTCCAGCTGGCTTACGCCGTCCACCAGCGCGTCCTTGCTGTCGTAGAGCTGTTCGACGCCGTCCAGCAGGTCCTGGGTGCCCTCCGCCAGCTGATTTGCGCCGTCGCTCAGCTCCGCCGCACCGTCATCCAGCTGGCCTGTGCCTTCCAACAGCTCCGAGGTGCCCTCGCCCAGCTGCTCGACGCCGTCCGACAGTTCCTTCGCGCCGTCGCTCAGCTGCTCGGCGCCATCCAGCAGGTCTGCCGCGCCGTCGTCCAGGGTCTTTGCGCCCCTGGCCGCCTCGCCGACCGCGTCGGTATAGTCGATGACGCCGTTGTAGAAGTCCTCCAGATCCGACAGGTCGTCCAGCAGGTCCGCCAGCGCCCGATAGGCGTCGCCGTCCTTGCCGTTTTCCTCCAGGGCCTCCGCCACCGCGTTCAGGTAGGCGGACTTGTGCTTCTGGTCGGCGATGTTCTTCGAAATGATCTTCTTGACCTTTTTCGACGCCATCTGGTCTGAGATGGTCTGTTTGATCTGTTCCTTCACCGTCCGGGAGGCCCACTGCTCATCGATGTTCTGTCTGATCAGCTTCTGAACCTCATCGGTGGCCATCTGCTTTTCGATCTCGGCATCGATGGTGGCGGTCACCTCGTCGGAGGCCATCTGCTTGTCCAGCTCCGTCGCGATCATGGCCTTTACCTCGTCGGAAGCCAGCTGCTCCTGAACATTGCTGTCAACGATCGCCTGGACCTCTTCAGTGGCCATCTGCGCCGCCAGCTGTTCCTCGATGGCGGCAGCGACCTCTTCGGAGGCCATCTGTTCCTGATAAGCCGCATCCATCATGGCCGCGACCTCCTCGGAAGCCATCTGCGCCTTCACATTCTCCTCGATGGTCGCGGCGATGTCGTCGGAGGCCATCTGTTCGGCGACGGCCGCGGCGATCTGGGCCGCGATATCCTGGGACGCCATCTGCTGGTCCACCAGCGCCTGAACCTGATCGTCGGACATGCCGGTGATCGCGTCCCTTATCTTCTGCCTCGCGGCTTCGATCACCTTCTCGCGGACGGCTGCCTCTGCCTGGGCTTCTGCCTGGGCGCGGTTCTCCGGGTCCTGGACCTGCTTGCGCACCTCGGCGTCGATCGCCGCCCGGATCTCTTCGGAGGCCAGCTTCGCCTCGGTCTGGGAATCGATGAGCGCCTGGGTCTCCTCGGAAGCCATCTGCGCCGCGACGAGCTTTTTGATCTTTTTCCGGATCTTGGAAGAGTCCATCTTCTCCCTGACCAGTTTTTCGATCTGGGATTGCACATCCGCCTCTTCGGCGCAGGCCGTCCAGCCCATCATCTGCAGCACGGACAGGCTCGCCCGGGTCCCATCGGATTTAACGGTCACATTTTCCTCGGAGGTCTTTTTGCCCTTCTTCGACTTTTTCTTTCCTGCCTTCTTTTTCCCGGATTTTCCTTCCCCTTTTTTCTCTTTCCCGGTTTTTTCTTCAGGGGTCTCCTCCGCTTCCTCTTCCGCTTCTTCCGATTCCACTGTTTCGGTTTCAATGGTCTCCTCGGTCACTGCCAACGCTTCAGAGGCCAGCGCTTCATCAAGCCCGTCGTCCTCCCCTTCAACCTCTTCTACGACCAATTCTCCCTCTGCTTCAATAGATTCCACTTCGGTAGCCGGTTCTTCGGTCGGCACTTCGGTGGGTTTGGCAGTCGGCGCTTCCGTCGGTTCTTCAGTCGGCGCTTCGGTGGGCTTGGCAGTCGGCGCTTCCGTCGGTTCTTCGGTCGGCGCCTCGGTGGGTTTGGCAGTAGGTGCCTGCGTCGGCTCGGGGGTCTTCTTCGCTTCCTCCAGGGCCTTGACGACCTCCGCGCGCACCTCGTCCTCCACGGCCTGGGTGACCTTGTCGCGCACCTGGCTCTCCACCCCCTGCGTCACCTGCTCGCGAACGCTGTCTTCATATGCCGCTTCGACCTTCGGGCGGATGACGGCCTCCAGCTGCGCGTCGATCGTGGCCTTGACCGCATCGGAGGCCATCTGTTCCTGCACCGCGGCCTGTATTTCCGCCTGGACCGCGTCCGAGGCCAGCTGCTTTTCGATCTCCGCCTCGACCGTCGTCGCGTCGGGATGGCGCACGGCGTCCTCCACCTTTTCCCGCACCGCGGCGGTCACCGCCGCAGTCACCTGGGCCAGCACAGCTTCTTCCACCTTTTCGCGCACCTGGGCCTCCGCGCCCTCGCGCACCTTCTGCATCACGACCTCGCCGACGCCCTCGACGACCTTCTGTCGCACCTGCTCCTGCACGGCGGCCACGACCTTTTCGCGCACCTGGGCTTCCGCGCCCTCCTGCACCTTCTGGGCTACGACCTCCCGGACGCCCTCTTCCACCTTGGCCTTCACCTGTTCCCGCGCGGCCGCGTTGACGCCGTCCACCACCATCTTGTAGGCGGCCTCCTCCACCTGGCGCGTGACCTCCTTCTTCACGGCGGAGCGCACCTTGGAGGCCAGCTCGCGATTGGCCTGCGCGTAGACATAGTCCACGACCTTGTCCAGCAGCTCCCGCTCGAGGCGCATCACCTCTTCGGCGTAGTTGTCGATGGTCAGCTCCTTCAGCTCGATATGGAGCTTGTCAAAGTCCTTTTTCTGTTCCTCAAGGGTGTCGTTGGCAGTTTCCAGGAATGCCTCAAACACCGCCTTGGCGGCGTCCACCAGGGTATCGCTGTTGCTGTCGATCTCGTCCAGGCCCTTGGACAGGGAGTTAGCGCCGCTGGAGAGCTGCTTCACGCCGTCCACGAGGTCGCTGCTGCCGGTGTAAAGCGCATCGACGCCCTCCTGCAGATCGCCTGCGCCGTCGTCCAGCGCGCTTGCGCCGTCGTTCAGGTCGGTGGTGCCCGCATTCAGCTGTTTCGCGCCGTCCGCCAGGCTGGTCGCGCCGTCGTTCAGCTGCTCAGCGCCGTCCATCAGCGCCTCTGCGCCCTCCGCCAGGCGGTCCGCACCGTCCGCCAGCGCGCCGGTACCCTCCGCCAGCTGCTTCGCGCCGTCCGCCAGCGCGCCGGTGCCCTCCGCCAGCTGGCCCGCGCCGTCCCGCAGCTCACCCGTGCCGTCCGCCAGCGCGTCCGCGCCGTCGTTCAGCTGGTTCATGGCGTCCTGCAGGTCCTCGCCCAGGGAATCGGTATCCAGGTCGATCTTGTCCTCTTCCCGGAGGACATCGGCCACATAGCTGGTGGCGAAGGTGTAGGAGCCGTCCGAGGCATAGTTCACCACGTCCGCCTCGATGGTGCAGGTCGTGGGCACATCGATATGCACCTCGTCGTACTCGGAGAGGTGCAGCGCCTCGGCGAGGCCCGGCAAGCCGTAGCAGACCACGCCCCGCAGGCTTCCCGCGGTGACGTACTTGCCGTTGGTCACCCTGACGTTGGAGAAGTTTTCCTCTTCCATGCGAATGACGGTGACCATGATGAAGGGCATCGGCATCGTCTCACGCCGGCCGCCAACGACCACCTCGTCCTGCTGGAGGGTCTCATAGCTGACGGTGATCTCCAGGTGGCCGCTCTTTCCGGCCAGTTCTTTGGCCGCGATGGGCTGCCCGTCCAGCCTGTAGGCGAAGTGCACCGCGACGGGCAACGGCGCGTCGGACGTGCCCTCGTAGGTGATCTCGTCGCCGCCGGCCTTCCACGTGATCACGTCGTCGGTCACGCGGGAAAAGGTCTGGTCGCCGCCGACGTTTTCTATGTTTTCAAGTCTGCTGACGTCGACGATTTCATCCTTGCCCTCGTTGTTGTACAGCCGCGCGCTGACGGTGACGCTGTCCACATTGCCCTCGGGATCGGCGAAGACGTAGACGGTCTCCTTCTTGTCCTCCGCCAGGGCGGGCAGCACCATCCCACAGAGCATGGCCAGTGCGACGATCAGGGCGACGCGGCGCATTCCATTTCGTTTCATATATTCAAGCCTCCGTTCCTTCGACACGTTCATTCAAGCTGCGATGTCCAGCGTCCGCTGCGGCGGGATGTGTATCGCACACAGCCCCACACAGAAGCTCATGACGCCCTGCGTCATCAGCGATATCCCGATCACCCGGACCCACGCCCGCATGCCCTCAAAGGGAAAGACGATGAGGAGTATTCCGGCGATAACGGCGACCAGCGCCAGCGCCAGCATCAGCCACCAGGTGCCCAGGCCAAAGCGCCGGGCTTCCATGGCGGTCTGGACCTTGAACAGGTTGTCCGCCAGCAGCTCCACGCCCAGCACCAAGGCAAGCACGTTCACGGCAAGGCTGCGGCGGAATATGAGCACCGACCCCAGCGCGACGGCCAGCACGCCCAGCACGGGATCGTGCTGGAACGCCAGGCCGTAGGGATCCCGGGAATAGTGACCGATGATCCGGACGATGCCAAATGCCGCGATGATCGCGCCAGCGCCCCAGCCGATCATATCCGGTGTGATGTCCGACAGGACCAGCATCGCAATGCCCATGATGCAGAACAGGGCCGCGAGGACCAGATAGCCCGTCTTCGCCGTTCGTATCAGCTTGATTGAGCCCATACTGCGCACGCTCCTTTGAAAAATCCTTTTTCACTGTAGCGGCGGCCTCCGGGCCGCCACTGCGCGTTTGACGTATGTGAAAGGCCGTTTACCGGCCTGTTGATCTCCGCATTCATTATCCTATTGCACCGCGCTGCGCCCGAGCATCGTTTCGATGCTCCCCCTGCGCAGCTCGCACAGCCGCAGGAAGCGCTCCTCCATGTCCTGGGGCATGCCGCTGTTCAGCCAGTCGATCACCAGCCCAAACAGCTCGCACTTGTAGGATTGTATGATGATGTCCCGGTCCTCCGGGCGGATGGCCTTATCCCCCGCCGTCTTTTCGACAAACTGGGTGGCGGCGTGCCTGCAAATCTCCATCAGACGCCGCTCCAGGAAATCCCGGTTGGATGAATTGTAGATGTGGTATATGGCGTTGCGGTGGTCGGCGCCCAGGCGCATGGCCATCTCGATACATTCCTCCATCGACGATATGTCCCGGTACTGCTTCATCACGCGATCCACCTCGTCGATGATGATCGCCTCGATCAGCGACGATATGTCCTCGAAGTGGTAGTAGAACGTGTTTCGGTTGATGCCGCATTCGTCGACGATGTCCTTGACGGTGATCTTGTTGAGGGGCCGCGTCTCCAGCAGCCTCAACACCGATTCCATGATGGCGTTTCTCTTCTTGGAAACCATGCTGTCGTCTCCCGGATCATGATTCAGGGGATGAGGGCTGCCTGCACAACGCATATGTAGCGGCGGCGCCTGTCCGACACCATATGGCGGCAGATTGCCGCCGCTACATCAACAGCCCCCGGCGCTGCGCATCAGTCGTCGGTATCGACGACCCTGTAGGCCATGGCCTCGGCGGCGGCGACCTGAGCGCCGGCATCCTCGATCGCGTCCATGATGTCGGAGCGGATGATGGCGCGCATCAGCAGCGCGTTGCCGGCGGCCAGTCCGATGTCCCGGGTGCCGTCGCCCACGATGTAAAGCAGCTTGCCCTCGGCGTCGCGGGCAGCCATCGCCACGGTGACCTTGAAGGCGTTTTCATCGCCGCTGTTGGTCACGGTCGCGCGCAGCACGTCCTCGTTGTCGTCCTCGTCCTTTTCCACATACTCGGCGCTGGCCGTCAGGGCGCGGATCTCATCGTCGTCGTCCGCGGCCTTGGTGGTGATCGTCAGGTTGAAGTGGTCGATCGTACCCTTTTCATCCACGTCCTTGACGTCCTTGGTGATGACCAGCCAGCCGGACTGGCCGGGCTCCAGGATCTCGGGATACAGGCTGTACTTCGAGGTGGATTCGAAGGTGACGTCGTCCCGGTCGCGGATCTCGAAGAGCAGGTCGTTGATGCTGGCGCGCTTGTCGCCGTTGTTGGTGACCACGGCGTAGTAGTACACGCGATAGCCGTCGGAATGGGACAGCACATAGGACGCGGTATCGTCCGTCGCCTGGATGTTGCCCGCGGCCAGGGCCGACACGGCGGAGCAGCTCAAAATGAGGGTGATGATCAGTGCGATGATGCGTTTCATGGATATTCTTCCTCCTCGTTTCCATATTATGGCTCCATTCTACCCCGCTTTGGGGCAAAGTCAATAGACAGATGCCCCATGTCTGCCCAAAAAACGCCATTATTTAATACAGGTAACATATTTTCGTCGACCACCCGGGATTGGCCCCAAATTTGCGTTTTCCCTTGACAAGCGTGCCGTCGCGCCGTAAACTATACGTATATGTATAAGTATAATGTGGGGTAGAGGGACATGGCGATGAACGACGGCAACACCACGCTGAACGAACTGAAGGAACAGGTGCACCGGCTCTGCCTGCGCAAGGGCTGGGGCGTGGACGGGGTACAGAACCCCCAGCAGGTGGCCATGGCGATGACGGTGGAAATGAGCGAGCTGCTGGAGCACTTCCAGTGGCTGAACCCCGACGATGTCCGGGCGCTCATGGCGGGCGGGGACCCGGAGCGGGTGGCCCTGATCGCCGAGGAATTCGCCGACGTGATGATGTACGGGCTGCAGCTGGCCCGCACGCTGGGCATCGACATCACCGGGCAGGTGCTGCGCAAGATCGACATCGTGGACCGTCGCCCGCCCAAGCCCTACAATCCCAAGCGCTGACACAATCCCCTTACAAGCGAGGACCTTCACCATGATGCTGAAGCATTCCAGAGAACCCGTGGACGGCCAGCCCATCGAAAACACCTTCCTGGCCGTCGACGAGCATACGGGCAGCCAGTTGGGCGCCTGCACCGTGTTCTGCGACGAAAACCCGGCGCTGTACCCGGCCCGGCCCGTGCAGGTGCGCCTGCAGCTGGAGGGCAATCCCCTCCCTGACGCGCTGCTGGGCGCGGCAGTGGCCCGGGGGCGGGAGCTGTGCAACGCCTCGGGCAAGTTCTGCCGGCTGTACACCCGCTGCGACCCGGACGACACCCAGACGCTGGACGCCCTGGCCCCCATGGGCTTCAAGGACAACGACGGCCTGGTGCAGCTGGAGTTGCGCCTGCCGCTGGAATACGACTACCGGCTGCCCGCGGGCTGCGTGGTGGTCAAGGACGACCTCGGCGACGCGATGGAGCAGAAGTTCTTCCTGGAGCGCTACAACGCGCTGTACAACACCGCCCACGACTTCGACTGGCTGCACAGCTACATCGACCGGGAGGGCTTTACGCGCATACTGACGGTCTCCCCCACCGGCATGGCCGGGGAGATACTGATCTGGCGGGAGGGCTACGCCGGGGTGATCGGCTACATCCAGACCAGCAAGCGCTGGCGGCGGCTGGGCGTGGGCACCTGCATGCTGGGCCTGGCCTGCGAGGAATTCGAGAAGGCGCGGCTGTTCTGCGCCCAGGCCAACGTCCGCGCCCGCATCCCCCATGTATTGAAGATGATGGAGAAGGTGGGCTTCAAGCAAACCCGCCTGCTGATGCGCTACCCTGGGGTAGACATCAACCCCTCGGACGGGGAATAAGCAACAGGACAAGGGGAGATCAATATGAGCAACAACCAAACGCCGGAGATGAACCGGGATCAGGTCATCATCCGGACCAGTATCATCGGCATACTGGCGAATCTGCTCCTTGTGGCCTTCAAGGCCTTCGTGGGCATCGTCTCCAATTCCATCGCCGTGATACTGGACGCCGTCAACAACCTGTCCGACGCCCTCTCCTCGATCATCACGATCGTGGGCGCCAAGCTGTCGGGGAAGCTGCCGGACAAGCAGCACCCGCTGGGCTACGGGCGCATTGAGTACCTCAGCGCCATGATCGTCTCCGGCATCGTGCTCTACGCCGGCATCACCTCCGCCGTGGAATCGGTAAAGAAGATCATCCACCCGGAAAAGCCGGACTACAGCACCGTCTCGCTGGTGATCATCGCGGTGGCCGTGGTGGTCAAGATCCTGCTTGGGCGCTATGTGAAGGCCCAGGGCAAGAAGGTAAACTCGGGCTCTCTGGTGGCCTCCGGCTCCGACGCCCTGAACGACGCCATACTCTCCGGCTCGGTGCTGGCCTCGGCGGTCATTTTCAAGCTGACGGGCCTCTCCCTGGAGCCCTTCGTCGGCCTGGTCATCTCCGTGTTCATCATCAAATCCGGCATCGAAATGATGAAGGAGACGCTGGACCAGATCCTGGGCATGCGGGCGGACAAAGAGGTCACGGACAGGATCAAGGCCATACTGAACGAGGAACCCCAGGTGCACGGCGCCTATGACCTGATCCTGCACAACTACGGCCCGGACAGGGACCTGGCCTCCGTCCACATCGAGCTGCCGGACACCATGACCGTCCGGGAGGTCGACCGGCTGACGCGGAAATTGGAAGCGAAGGTTTACCGCGAGACCGGCGTGATACTCGCCGGCGTCGGGCTGTATTCCTACAACACCGGGAACGACGAGGCCGCGCGCATCCAGAACGACGTGCGCGAAAGGGTGCTGGCCCACGACTGGGCCGTCCAGTTCCACGGCTTCTACGTGGACACCGGGGCAAGGCAGATGCAGTTCGACGTGGTCATGAGCTTCGACATCCAGCCGAAGGAAGGGCTGAGGATCCTGCATGAAGAAATCCAGCGTGCCTATCCCGGCTACAGCATCGCCATCGCGCCGGATGTGGACGTGTCGGTGACGGAGTGAACCCATTGAATGAGGGCGGTATCCGAAATCATATTTCGGATACCGCCGTTTTTTCCCCGGTTCTGTTTTCCTCCCGCCCGCAATACCATGAAGCATCACGGGAAGGAGGCATGGACATGCACGGAAACCTTTTCTACGGCTGTGGCACGGCGCTGGTGACGCCCTTCAAGGGGAACCGCGTCGACTTCGACGCGCTGGAGGGCCTGATCGACTGGCAGCTGGACTGCGGCGCGGACGCCATCGTGGTGCTTGGCACCACCGGGGAACCGTCCACCGTCACCGACAGCGAGCGCAGCGCCATCGTCGAGTGCGCCGCCGCCCGGTGCCTGCACCGCGCGCCACTGGTGGTGGGCACGGGCAGCAACGACACCCGAAGGGCCGTCACCCAATCCATCGAGGCCCAGCGCCTGGGGGCGGACGCGCTGCTGGTGGTGACGCCCTACTACAACCGGGCCAGCCGCGCCGGGCTGATCGGTCACTACAACGCCGTGGCCGACAGCGTGGACATTCCCGTCATCATGTACAACGTGCCCGCGCGCACCGGCGTCAACCTGGACGCCGACACCGTGGCAGAGCTGGCCAAACACCCGAACCTTTGCGCCGTCAAGGAGGCCTCCGGCAGCCTTCGGCAGATGACGGACCTGGCCCGCGCCTGCGGCGAGGGCATCGCGATCTACTGCGGCAACGACGACCAGGTGCCCCCCGCCATGGCCCTGGGGGCCCGGGGCGTGATCTCGGTGGCCGCCAACCTGATCCCCGGGGTGATGAGCGAAATGGTGTCCGACTGGCTTCGGGGCGAGCCGAAGAAGTGCCTGGAGGCACAGCTGGAATACCTGCCACTGATTCGCCTGCTGTTCGACGAGGTCAGCCCCATCCCCGTCAAAGCCGCCCTGGCACTGATGGGCCGGATCGAAAACACCCTGCGCCTGCCCCTCTGCCCGCTGGACGCGGATAAGGAGGAACAGCTGCGCAGGGCATTGAAGCGGGTGGGACTTATAGGATAAATCAGAGCAGATCAAACATCTCCATCTGCTGGGCCTGGGAGCTGGACCAGTGGCGGCTCATTGCCTCGAAATCGCCGTCCTCGAGGGCGTGGAAGGGGCGCGCGCCGCGGCTGAGCAGCGGGCGGTTGCCGGCATAGTCCTGCCAGGCATAGATCCAGTCGCAGGCGCGTTTCGACAGGGCATCCAGCTCGCCCCGACGGCCGTCGGTATTGAATATGAAGGCGGCGTCGGCCAGCGCGAACAGCAGCTTGTTCCTGGCGACAGCATGATTGACGGTGAACAGCGCGTCCGGGTGCTCCGTGGACAGTACCGATGCACGGCCTTCGGACAGCATGGCCGCGACGGCGTCGTTTTTAAGATGCTCCCGCAGGCCGCCGCCCAGTATGTCCACCAGCTGGCCGCCGCGCTCTGCCGCCAGTGAAGCCGCCAGGCGCGAAACGCCCAGCTCGCCCCCGGTGATCACGGCATAGCCCTGCCGGGTCGCGCCGTCGACGAGGGCTTCGATCTGCCTGCGGGCTTCGGGCGTGGTCCTGACGCCGCTGATGCCCATCACGGCGATGGCCGGCTGGTCCGTCAACGCGCCGTTGCCGCAGCGGTACAGGAACGGCGGCGCGGACGCCTTCAGCGTCCGGGTCAATCGGCGAGGGTATTCGGCATCGTACTGGGTGACGACCTCGATCCCATCCTCCATGAAACCCCCCAGCGCATAGGTCAGCTGCACGTCCCGGTGCAGCAACGTGTACACCCGATAGGCCTCTTCCTCGGTCAGGCCCAACAGCATCACCAGCCCGCTGATATCCACATCCAGCAGCGCGCCGATGCTGCCGAAGCCGGAGCTCCGGGCCAGCGCTTCCACGCGCCGGAATTCCGGGGTGCTCAGGGGCCTGGCGTACTCTTCCCTGTCGGGCGACAGCGCCATGGTCAACAGCATCGCCGCGTATGCGTTTTCGGTATGGTCCATGCCCAGCGCCCCCTCATTTGTTGTAATACAATTTTATCATGGATGGCCCCGTTTTGCAAGACATGGGTTGAACCGCGTCATATCCGCAATTGAGGTGACAATCTGGAACCTTTTGACTTTTACTCTTGATTATCCGACGATAATGTATTATTATAGTATAGGGTAGATTTGCGCATTTTACGAACGGGAGCAATACGATGGACAAGTATAGGATCGCGTTTTTCACGGTGGATTGGAATTACGATCTTGTGGAAAGCACGCTGCACGGCCTGAGACAGTACGTGGACGACCACGCGGATGTGAGCCTGTGCATATTCGACTGCTTCGGCAAGGATCTCGACAACGCCCGGGATCGCAGCGAATACAGCATATACGACCTGGTGGACCTGGACCAGTTCGACGGCCTGCTCATACAGGGCAATCAGATCGTGCTCAAGCCGGTACGGGAAACCATTGCCAGGCGCGTGGCTCAGTCCGGCATTCCCGCGGTGAGCATCGACTGCCCCATCGAGGGCTGTTCCGTACTGGGCATCGACAACCGCCAGGCCCAGCACGACATCGTGCGCCACGTCATCGACGAACACGGCGCCCGCCGTCTGGTCTACCTGACCGGCATACTGGAAAACGGCTCGCCAGAGGCAAAGCAGCGCCTGAACGGCTTCAACGACGCCTGCCGCGAGGCCAACCTGGACCCGGCCGGCATCGAGGTCTTCCCCTGCACCTGGCGCACCAGCGACGGCCTGCGCGTGGCGGAGCAGTGGTTCAGGAAGGGCCTGGCCCTGCCCGACGCCTTCATCTGCGGCAACGACGAGATGGCCCTCGGCCTGATCGAAGGCCTGCAAAAGCACGGGGTCGGCGTACCAAGCGACGTGCTGGTGACCGGCTTTGACAACATCACCAGCGCCGAGCTGTCCCGGCCCCGGCTGTCCACCGTGAACCGGGATTACTCCAGGATGAATTACTGCGCCATGGAATGCCTGATCAACAAGATCAAGGGCATCGAAAAGCGCGACTTCATCCCATTTGAGTACGACGTCATCTGCTCTGAATCCTGCGGCTGCCGGGAGGGCGCGCGCCCGGACTACTTCCGCGACAAGTACTTCCAGCAGACCCGCACGCTGAAGGCCTTCTTCATCCAGCAGGAGCAGATCGCCGAGGAGCTGTTCGACGCCTCGGACCTGGCGGAGCTGATGGACATCGTGGAGCGCAACCAGGCCATCTTCGGCTGTGACAGCATCTACCTGTGCATCAACGATTATTACTACGACAACTACGACAAGAAGCTGTGGCGCAGCGATTCCGAGCGCTTCGGCAAGGAGATGATACTGGCCGCCTGCGGCGGGACCGACGTCGCGCCGGACGAGGGCCACATCTACGCCCGCTTCCCCACCCGCTACCTGCTGCCCGGCAGGATCATGGACGACCAGCGCTTCCTGATCTTCTACCCGCTGCACTACAACACCTATTCCATCGGCTACATGGTGATGAACGGCATCAGCCAGGCGGCGAAGCTGAACCTGCACGAGAGCATATTCAGCTTTTTGGAAATCGCCATTGAAAACGTGCGCAAGAAGGGACTGCTGCGGCAGCTGAACGACGTGCTGGACAACCTGTACGTTCACGACGCCCTGACCGGCATGTACAACCGCTTCGGCTACGAGCGCTTCGCCCAGCAGACCTATGAAGCCTTCCTCCGGGAGGACGGCGGCGCGCAGATCCTGTTCGTGGACATGGACGACATGAAGGGCATCAACGACCGCTACGGACATGAGATCGGCGACGCAGCCATTCGCGCCGCCGCCGGGCTGATCAAGCAGACCTGCCGCGCCGGGGACTTCATGATGCGCTATGGCGGCGACGAATTCCTGGTGATCGCCTCCATTCGCGAAGACGGGCTTGCCGACACCCTGGCCTGCACGCTGGAGCCCAACACCCGGGAAGGCCTGCCCTGCCGCCTGGGTCTGACCGTCGGCCTGGTGGAGGCGGGCGGCGAGACGGCCCAGACGCTGGACCAATGTGTCCAGGATGCGGACGCGCGGATGTACGAGATCAAGAAGCGGAAAAAGGCCGGACGATAGAAGCCAAAGCAAATACCATGTCGCCTGACCGACATGGTATTTGCTTTGATCTTTGGTAACTGATACCGTGAACATGCCCCGTAGGGGCGCTCTCCGAGCGCCCGCGGCATTGAACCGTTGCTTTTATTCCCCGATCCCCAGGTACTTGCGTATCTCCGCCACATAACGCTCGGCCAGGGGGCTGAGCACGGCATTGGCGCGCACCACGTACCCCACCTCCATGATGCTGTTGGGGTTGTTGGTGTCGGCCTCATAGGGCACGGCGATGTAGTCGGAGCCGTTCAGCTCCTCGCAGATGATCCCCGAGCACAGGGTATAGCCATTCAGGCCGGTCATCAGGTTCAGATTGGTGGCGCGGTCGGTGACCTTGATGCTTCGGGGATATTCGTTTGTGCTGAGTATCTCCTCGGCAAAGTAGAAGGAGCTCTCGTCCCCCTGCTCGAAGGACAGGCAGGGATAGGGCGCCAGGTCGTCAAAGGATATGGATTCGCGGCCCGCCAGCGGGTGGCCCTTCCACAGGTAGACATAGGCGTTGCAGTTGATCAGGTGGTGAAAGCTCAGGCCTTTGTTGCGCAGCAGCTCCAGCATGGCCTTGCGGTTATAGTCGCTGAGGTAGAGTATGCCCACCTCGCTGCGCAGGGACGCCACGTCGCCGATGACGGACAGGGTCTTGGTCTCCCTTATGGCGAATTCATACTTGGCCACGTCGTATGCCTTCACCATCTCCACGAAGGCCTTCACCGCAAAGGAATAGTGCTGGCAGGACACCCCGAAGCGCTGCTTGCGCTCCCCGGCCCTGCCGTACTTCTCCAGCAGGTTCAGGTACTCGCCGTAGACCTGGCGGGCATAGGGCAGGAAGTCCACCCCCTCCGCCGTCAACGTCACGCCCCGAGCGGTGCGGTTGAACAGCACGATGCCCAACTCCTTCTCCAGCTCCTTGATAGCGCTGGTCAGCGACGGCTGGGACACATACAGCTTTTCCGCCGCCCGGTTGATCGAGCCGATTTCAGATATGGTGATGATGTAATTCAGCTGCTGAAGCGTCATGAATGTACCTCCTGATTGGGATGGCAGGGAATGACAAATACTGATTTATCGAGCTTTGCTCGATAAATCAGTATTCAGGTTTTAGGTTTTAGGGGTTAGGTTTTAGGGGTGGTGCAAATCCCTTAACGAAAGAAATCCGTCAGGATTTCTACCTTCCCTAACACCTAAAACCTATAACCTAAAACCTAAATACTGATTTGTCGCAGCGCGACAAATCAGTATTTGCCAACAACTTTCCTCAGCGCCGCAATGTACTCCGGGCCGGTGCCGCAGCAACCGCCGATGATGCTCGCGCCGGCCTTCACCAGCTTCGCCATCGACGCGGCAAACTGGTCGGGGGTCATGCTGTAGTGGGCCTGGCCCTTATCGTCTATCACCGGCAAGCCCGCGTTGGGCTTGGCGATGACGGGCACGGTGGCCACGGCCTTCATGGACGCCACCACGCTCTCCAGCTGGTCTGGGCCCACCGAGCAGTTCAGTCCCACGGCGCTGACGCCCAGGGCCTGCAGGGTCTCCACCGCCTCCACGGCACTGCCGCCAAACAGCAGGTGGCCGTCCGCCTCCATGGTCAGGGAGACCATGACGGGCAGCTGACACACAGACCTTGCCGCCTCTACGAAGCAGGCGCACTCGTCCACGGAAAGCATCGTCTCGGCCACCAGCAGGTCCACGCCCGCGGCGTTCACCACCTCCACCTGCTCTTTGTAGACGTCGAAGAGCGCCTGGTAGGTCAGCGTGCCGATGGGCTCCAGGGGCTTGCCGCAGGTGGCAAAGTCCCCCGCCACCAGCGCCCGGCCGTCGGCGGCCTGGCGGGCCAGCTTCACCATGTCCGTGTTCAGCAGCTCCAGCTTGTCCTCCAGCCCGTGCATCTCCAGTGCCATGCGGTTGGAGGAGAAGGTCGGCGCGTAGATGATGTCGCTGCCCGCGTCCACATAAGCCCGCTTCAGAGCGGTGATGATCTCCGGGTGCTCCCAGGCCCAATAATCAGAGTTCACACCCACGGGCATGCCCTTCGCTCGCAGCTGGGAGCCCGTCGCACCGTCCAGCAGGATAACGCCCTTGTTGCACAATGTGGTGAAATCATTGCAAGTCACGATATAACCTCCTTTGCAAATTCTGATTTATCGAGTATCAGCTCGATAAATCAGAATTTACAGCATTCCCGTCACCCGCTGGTACAGCGCGGCATCCAGCAGGGCGACAACCTTTGTGCCCGCATCCGTATATTCCTCGGAGAGCACCTGGCCCTTTGAGTGGATCAGCGACAGCGCACCCCCCTTGTCGTAGGGGATCATCAGCTCCGCCCTGTGGCGCATGGCGGCGATCCGGCGGGAGATCTCCGTCTTCAAAGCGTCCAGCCCCCGGCCCTCCTTCGCGGAAATCAGTATCGCGTCGGCGGGCTCGATCATGCCGGTGACGTTCACCCGGTCGGCCTTGTTCAACGCCTCGAGGATGGGCTTGTCCCCGGCCCCCAGGTCGTTCAATACCTCGAACACCGTGGCGCGCTGCTGGGCGTAATTGGGGCTGGACAGGTCGGAAACCACCACCAGCAGGTCGGCGTACAGCGCCTCCTCCAGCGTGGAGCGGAATGCCTGCACCAGCTGGTGAGGCAGCTTGCGAATGAAGCCCACCGTGTCCACCACCAGGCAGCGGCGGTTCTCCGGCAGCTCCACCTGGCGCATCACCGGGTCCAGCGTGGCGAACAGCTTGTCCTCCACCAACACGTCGGCACCCGACAGCGCGTTCAGCAACGTGGATTTGCCCGCGTTGGTGTAGCCCACCAGCGCCACGGTGATCTGGCCGGTCTTCTCCCTGCGGGCCCTTCTCAAATCCCGCTGCTTCTTGATTTCCTTCAGCTGGCCCTCCAGGTCGTCGATGCGGCGGCGGATGCGGCGGCGATCCACCTCCAGCCGGGTCTCGCCGGGGCCCCGGGTGCCGATGCCGCCGCCCAGGCGGGAAAGCACCGTGCCCATGCCCTGCAACCTCGGCAGGCGGTACTTCATCTGGGCCAGCTCCACCTGAAGCTTGCCCTCTGCGGACTGGGCACGCTGGGCGAAGATGTCCAGGATCAGCGCCGTGCGGTCGATGACCCGCACGCCCAGTATGTTTTCCAGGTTCTTCTGCTGCGCCCCTGTCAGCTCGTCGTCCAGTATCGCCAGGTCAATCTCCATCGCCTGGCACACCAGGGCCAGCTCCTCGGCCTTGCCGCTGCCGATGTAGGTGGCACTGTCGGGCTTCTGCCGGTTCTGGATGACCCGTGTAATGACCATGGCCCCGGCGGTCTCCGCCAGCGAGGCCAGCTCGTCCAGGGATTCCTCGGAATCGGTGGAGATCAGCATGACCTTCTCGGCCTCCTCCACGATGCCGCCCTTCTCGATGGCGGCCTTCACCCGCTCCTCGGCCAGCTCGATCTCCTTCAGCCACAGCTGCTGGGGAATGCGGCCGGGCTTGACGGGGCCCTTGACGACGATGGAGAAATTGTCGTATTCCAGCTCGCCCAGGAACGCCGCGCTGATGCCGGTGCAGCGGCCCTCCCCCACGCCCACGGCGCACATGCTGTCAAAGCGCAAAAGCCGCAGGGCCTGCAGGTCCACGTCGGAAAGCCGTGCCTCCCCGCCGGGATGGGTGTGGATGCAGCGAAAGCCGGACAGCCGGTCCAGGTTGCGCCGCAGGTGCAGCTCCGGCAGGGCGATACTGCCTATATTGCCGATGGCGATCTCCAGCACCGTGCCGTCCCGCCCCAGGTAGACCAGCATCTCCCGGTTCAAAAGGTCGGTGTATCGTACCAATATATTGAGTAGGCGGTCCGGCAGGAAGTCCGCCCGGCCAAACTCGGCGTCGTACAGCTTCTCCAATTCGGCCAGCGTGCTCTCGCGAATGCCGGTCAGGTTGCCGTGAATCATGTCTTAATCTCCTTTGGGATGATTGTCAGGTCCGAAGTGCCGCCAAGCCAGCAGGCCCACAGGCAGGAAGTAGGCGCACCAGATCACCAGGGCGGTTGCCCCGCCACGGCTGGTCTCTCCGTCCGCCATGCCGCGAAACAGGCCCGTCATCGGCAGCACGAAGCAGCTGACGAAGAACGCGCCGTGGAGCATCAGCAGCCGCTTCAGCCACAGATCCGACCTGTTTTCCGCCCGCATGGACAAGCCGAGGAAGAACGTGGACAACGCCATCATGCCGTAGCCCAGCAGGTCGTAGTTGAACAGCAGCCCGCCGCGCCTGAAGTCCAGCACGCGGAGGGCTCCGTCGCCCAGCCCGTCCAGGCGCACGCTGGTGGTCTGGGCGAAGTACACCAACAGGATCAGCGTGACGTAGACGGCGGAAAACACGAGACCCACGTTTGCGGCCACCTTCCGGTCCTCCTCCGCCTCGTGCTGAAACCCCGCCGCCATCATGATGTAGCCCAGGGGCAGGAGCATACAGACGAAGTACGCGCCGAAGCTGAAATCGACGATCAGGCAGACCGCGAACAGGAACACCATCGCGCAGACGATGGCCGCCCCGATCCTGGGTATTTGACGGTTCATAGGGTTCTCCTCTCCTGTGAACTACAGCGCTTCCACCAGTCCCTCGATCAACACGTTGACCGACTCCGGCCGGTCGGTATTTGCATTGTGACCTGCGCCTTCGATCCACTCCAGCGGTATGCCGGCCCGCTTGTGCCAGGCCCGGCTGTAGCGCTTGCAGGAGCCGGCTTTGTCCTCGGTACCGCAGATCAGCAAGGCCGGGCAGTCGATGGCATAGGGCAGGTCGGCCTCCATGGCCTCGGCCAGCATGCGGAAGCCATGGCCGGACAGCCTGGCGTAGCGCTCCTGGTCGCCGTCGTAGGTCAGCATCATATCCCGCATCAGTTTGCGCCCGTATTCGGTGGTCGATACGCCATTCGTGCCGCTCTTCAACAGCCACTTCCACGGATAATGGCGGTACACCGGCTCCATGCGCTTCAAAAGCCAGATCTCCAGCGCCGTCACATACTCCCGCCCCAGCGGCGCGGAGTCGATGGACACGAACCCAGCCAACCTGCCCGGGAACATCTGGGCGAAAGCCTGGCCCACGTAGCCGCCCATGGACTGGCCCACGATCACGGGCTTGTCCAAGCCCTCGGCAGCGAGGATCTCCCCCAGCCACGCGGCCTTGTCCATCAGGGTAAAGTCCAGCTCGAAGGGCCATGAGGCGGCGTGCCCCGGGGCATCCCACACCAGCAGGCTGTATTTGCCCTGGAAATGGTCCACCTGTTTGTCGAACAGCCGATGATCCGCCGTCAGCCCCGGCAGGAATATGAGCGCAGGGCCGTTCCCGGGCAGGAGGTCCACCCAGTAGCGGATGTTTCCCCTGGATGTTTCATGGTATTTTTCCAGCATAGTAAATACCTCCTGCGCGCAGCGGTGCCGTTTTCCAAACGCGCCATCCCAAGATACAGGATGGCGAGCTAATAATATACTATGAAACTATTGAATTGTCAACGGCGGCATTCTGACAGCAGCTTCTCCAGCTTACCCTTCAGGTCAGGAACGTCCTCCGTCAATGTCACCCAGATCTTGTCAAAACTCATGTCCCAATACTGGTGGGCAAACCAAGTGCGCATGCCCTTGATCTGCTTCCAGGGGATTTCCCCGCTCGCCTCTATGAAGTCGTCACCAACATGGGGCGCCAATTCGCCAATCTGCTGGAGGGGCATGGATAGAGCCTGAGCTGATCTGCCTGGATGCGTCCGAGGAAGGATTTATCCCGGTGATCAGTCGTCACCAGGTCCAACGGCTTTCCAAAGCCCTCGCTCAAGTCGGCGTACAAGCCGCCCATTTGGAAGGCACTGCGAATATTCCCGCAATCGACAAGCAAATCGATGTCGCTGTTTTCAGTGGCCTCGCCCCGAGCATAGGAACCAAACAGCGAAAGGCTCTTCACTCCATAGGAACGGGCTATGGGCGTGGCAATGTGCCTGATCTGTTCGACAGTATAGATCATTGCCGACACCTCCCTTCCCTGAACAGTGTACCATAAAAGAAGCCCTCGGTCAAGGCTGACAAAGCACCAGGCGGGCCGATCCACTTCAACGCAGATTGGCCCGCCCGCTTTGTTTTGCCCTTACACGTACTTGATGTCCTCGTCCTCTTCCTCCGTCCTCGGCTTAGTCCTGGATGGCGGCGTGCAGGGCCTCCTCGGCCAGCACGGAACAGTGCACCTTCACCGGCGGCAGCCCGCCCAGGGCCTCCATGACCATCTTGTTGGTCACCTTCTCGGCCTCCTCCAACGTCATGCCCTTGACGATTTCGGTGGCCTTGCTGGAGGTGGCGATGGCCGCGCCGCAGCCGAAGGTCTTGAATTTCACGTCGGTGATCACGTCGTTTTCAACCTTGATATAGATGCGCATGATGTCGCCGCACTTGGCGTTGCCCACGGTACCCACGCCACTGGCGTCGTCCATCTCGCCCATGTTGCGGGGGTTCATGAAGTGGTCCATGACCTGCTCGGTATATTCCATAATCTGCCTCCTGTAGTACAGATAATTTATCGATCCATGTGTGGCGGCCTGGAGGCCGCCGCTACGTGTCAACGTCAGTCCTCCGTGCCCACGGTCTCCACGCCCTTGAGGAAATCGGAATACAGCGGGGACATGGCACGAAGCCGCCCTACGATCTCCACCAGGCTGTCCACCACATAGTCGGCTTCCTCCATGGTATTCTCCTCGCACAGGCTCAGCCGGACGGAGCCGTTGGCGTGCTCGTGGGAGACGCCGATGGCCAGCAGCACGTGGCTGGGGTCCAGCGACCCGGAGGTGCAGGCGGAGCCGGAGCTCGCCGCGATGCCCTTGAAGTCCAGGTGCAGCAGTATGCTCTCGCTCTCCACGAAGTAAAAGGAGACGTTGATGTTGCCGCACATGCGCTTCGTGGGATGGCCGTTCAGTTGCACGTGGGGAATTTCCTTCATGATCCGCTCGATCATGTGGTCCCGTATGGCGGCCATCTTCGCTGCGCGATCCTCCACGTCGGCGGTGGCCAGCTCGATGGCCTTGCCGATGCCCACGATGCCCGCCAGGTTCTCAGTGCCGGGACGCTGGCCCCGCTCCTGAGCGCCGCCCTGCATCAGCCGCTGGATGCGCACGCCCTGGCGCACATACAGCGCGCCGATGCCCTTGGGGGCGTGGAACTTGTGGCCGGACATGGACAGCATGTCGATGCCCTGGGCCTTTACGTCGATGGGCACATGGCCGATGGCCTGCACCGCGTCGGTGTGAAACAGCACGCCGTGGGCCTTTGCCACCGCCGCCAGCTCGCCGATGGGCTCGATGGTGCCCACCTCGTTGTTGGCGTACATGATGCTCACCAGCACCGTGTCGGGGCGGATGGCCGCCTCCAGCTGCTCGGGCGTGACCAGGCCGTCGCTGTCCACGGGCAGATAGGTGACCTCGAAGCCCTCCTTCTCCAGCTGCTTGCAGGTGTGCAATATGGCATGATGTTCAAAGTTGGTGGTGATGATGTGCTTTCCCTTTTTTATATTGGCATAGGCCGCGCCCCGCAGCGCCCAGTTGTCGGCCTCGGTGCCGCAGCCGGTGAAGTAGATTTCCCGGGGCTCCGCGCCGATGGCCTTCGCCACCTGGGCCCGGGCCGCCTCCACGGCCTTGCGCGCTTCCCTGCCAAAACCGTGCACTGACGAGGGGTTGCCATAGATTTCACAGAAATAGGGCTGCATCGCCGCCATGACCGGCTCGGTCACGCGGGTCGTCGCGCCGTTGTCCATGTACACTTTCATGTCGTCTTATCCTCCTGCGCGTTCATGCGCCTGTAATCCTCCACCATGTCCTGAAGGGTGATGCCGTCCACGATGGCCGTCATGCCGTCCCGCAGCTTCTGCCACACGATCCGCGACGGGCATGCGCAGGCCTTGTCGCAGCAATCCTCGCCGTCCAGGCATTCCACCAGGCTCAGTCCACCCTCCAGCGCCCGCAGCACGTCGCCCACAGTGATCTTGTCGGCTGACCGGGCCAGCATGTAGCCGCCCTGGGCCCCGCGGGTGCTGGTGACCAGACCGGCCTTCTTCAGCCCGGAGATCAGCTGCTCCAGATAGGCCTCGGGCATACCGCCCCGCTCGGCGATAGCCTTGATGGACTGAGGGCCGTTTTCCCCGTTCAGGGCAAGGTCGTACATCGTGTGGATGCCATAGCGGCCTCGGGTGGACAGCTTCATGGCGTACCTCCCCGCACATTTAATTCCGAGTTTTTCACTCGGGTTAGCAACTGTATTGTATCACCATTTCAATGGGGCGTCAATTAATTCCGACGTATTTTATTGGAATTTAATACTGCAAATCAAAAGCCGCGCAGATCGCGCGGCCCATTACTTCATGTGAGATCGAGTACATACCATATCTTATCGATGGTGTTGATCTTTTCCTGCTGGGTTTGGCCCGGTATGATGGATTGCACAAGGGGTATGGCGTGCCCGCCGGTGCGGTTGATGGTATCGGCGCAATAGAAGGTATCGGTATCCTCGTCGTAACCAAAGAGCCATATGGCGTGCGGCGCGCCGGTATCGTAGATTACCACGCCCTCCCTGTGGTATTGAAGCACGTTGATCAGGTAGGCCTTCTTGTCCCGGCAGTTGCGGATGTCGTCGTTGCAGGTCACAGACACCTGGCCGATGGTGAAGTTGTGGGCAAGGCCATATTCCTTGCTCCAGGCGTAGTGACCCACGGCGGTATCCGTCACCTGTAAATAGGGGCTGCCCCGCTGGCAGGAATAGTTGCGCAGCATCATCGTGCAGGCGATCAGCGTACATGTGTGGGCAACGGATTGCGTCATGTATACGTCGCTCTCCGGATAGGAGCCGAAATAAAGTCCCTCCGCTCCGGCCACAGTCCCAACGCACAACAAGGCCAAAGCACAGAGCAGAGCCACCGGCTTCATCCATCTCATACTTCCGACACCTCCAAAAACGCTGTACTCTACCAGCATAGATGAAGGCACTGGAAAATGCAAAGACATTGGCGCAAACAAAATTCGGAAACAATCGGGCAAACGATGACAATATTAGATCCGTAATAGCTTATGGACGGTCCTGCGCCAATGCCGTGAAATCCTGTGACTTTATTTCCAGGGATGTAATATATTGCGCATTATTGATACAAATACTGATTTGTCGGGGAGACGAGGGAACAGGGAACAGGGAACAGGAATGGCGGCTGCCGCGAACATTTCGATATTGTACGAGTTGTAGCGGCCCTAAAGGA
>CACWZI010000060.1:34636-50572 GCA_902765305.1 uncultured Eubacteriales bacterium | reverse complement strand
GACCAGGTTCTTGCCGATGTCGTGCAGGTCGCCCGCCACGGTGCCCATGATCATCTTGCCCATGCTGCCCACGCCGCCGTCGCCCAGGTGGGGCTTCAACACGTCGACGCCCTTCTTCATGGCCTTGGCGGCCACCAGCATCTCGGGCACGAAGATCTCGTTCCTGGAGAAGCGATCGCCGACCACGCTCATGGCCGCGATCATGGTGTTCAGGATATCGGCGGCTTTGATGCCGTCGTCCAGGGCCTCGCTCACCGCGCCGGGAACCAGGCGGGTTTTGCCGTTGCATACCAGATCATGGATGTTTTCAAGCGTCATGGATATTATCTCCTTTCGTTATAAAGCGCGTTGGTACAACTCGCTGTCGTTTCCTCAGATTCAAGCATCAGGGTTGAGGCCGCAGGATGCCTGCTTTCTGTGAATAATAGTACCATTTGTGGGCATTTTCTGTCAATTGTCAACGGGCAAACCGTTTGATTTTCCACGTTTTGAGTGTTTCAGTGCTTTACATTCCGCATTTTTGAGGATATAATTGTAGCGGCGACGATCAGTCGCCATCCGATCGACACATGGCCTCTGTGGCGACAGAAGATCACCGCCACGGATGCCCGGATGAAATGGGGGAATGCAGATGGAAGAACGGGAGCTGAAGCACCTGTACCCGACGCTGGAGATGCTGGCGGAGGAGCTGAACCTGGCGGGCTTCAAATGCCGGGTGGCGAGGGATGCGGGAGAGCAGCGCTTTCGCGGGGCGCGGCGCTTTACGGGCAAGGGACTGCCTGCCCAGGACGTGATCTGCGTGGTCGGTCCCCAGGATGTCGCCGCCTTTCGGGGCAGTGACCACGCCTGCGTCTGCACGGCTCAGGTTCCCGGAAAGGGCGGCTGCATACTGTGCATGAACCAGACGCCCGATGCGCTGCTGGACGCGCTGCTGGACATATTCGAGCGCTGCCGGGAGATGGAGGCGCAGATCGACGAGCTGACCTACCGCAACGCCGATCCGCGCCAGCTGTGCGAGCTGGGGGCGGCGCTGCTGGAAAACCCCATCTGCATTCACGACGACTGGTTCGTGATGGTGGCCCGCTCGTCGGAGCTGGCGGAGGTCATGCCGCCGGATTATGTGATGTCCTCGTCGAAGGAATTCATACCCCGGGCCGTCGTGGAGGATTTCAGGAACGACGGCGAATACCTGGAGACCTACGCCTACCGAACGCCACAGCTGTGGGACGCCGCGCCGCAGGGCCTGCGCTGGCTGTATGCCAACCTGTGGGAGGGCAGCGTCTATCGGGGAAGACTGCTGGCGGTGGAGCATAAGCGGGGCTTCAGGAAGCTGGATTACGCCCTGGTCGAGGTGCTGGCCCAGCGGGCGCTGATGCTGCTGAACCGCAGCCGCTCGGGCCAGGACCGGGCTTACCGGAGCATGGATGACGTGGTGCTGGACCTGCTCAACGGCAGGCAGCCCGAGCCCCAGGAGGAGGGTCAGCTGCTGGCCATGCTGGGCTGGCGGCGGGACGAGCGGCTGCTGTGCATGCGGCTGGAGACGCAGATCCAGTCCGAGGCCGGGGTCATGGACCATGCGCTGCACAGCGACCTGTTCCAGGTGTTTCCCCAGGGCTACATCCTCTTCTCGGGGCACCAGCAGTGCGTGATTCTGAACCTGGACCGGCAGAGCCTGACCCTGCCGATGCTGCGCCACAGCCTGTCGCCCCTCTGCCGGGATTATTGCCTGTACGCGGGCATATCCTCGCCGGTGCAGGGCCTGGAGGAGCTGCACATCGCCTATCTGCAATCCAGGTTCGCGCTGGAGAGGGCGTTTCAGCTGGGCGGCGAGCGGTGGGCGATCCCCTTTTCCGATTGTGCGCTGGAATACATGCTCGGCCGGACCCGGGAGGCGATGCCGCTGCGCCATCTGGTGGCCCCGGAGCTGAACCGCCTGATCGAATACGACCGCCAGAAGGGCACCCAATATTACGGGACCCTGCGCGCCTACCTGCTCAACGAGCGGGACATTCCCCGCACATCCCAGGCGTTGATCATCCACCGCACCACGCTGCTCTATCGCCTGCGCAAGCTGCAAACCTTAGCGCCCATCGATCTGGACGACCCCGGAGGGCGGCTGCAGCTGCTGATCTCGCTGTGGATACTGGATCACCAGGGGTGATTTTAGGTTTTAGGGGTTAGGTTTTAGGTTTTAGGGGTTTACCCGGCGAAAATCCCGTTAACGGTTGCATTATCGACGGCAATCTGTTATAATGGGATTAACAAAAACAACGAGGAGGCATTGGCATGGCTGGATTGATGGACGAACTGGGCAAGGCGGTTGACAAGCTGCAGGATCTGGGCGGCAAGGCTGTGGAAGGCGCGAAGGACCTGTTTGAAAAGGCGAAGCCGGGTATCGAGGAGACCTTTGACAAGGTGTCCGACGGGGCCAAGGACCTGATCGAAAAGGCGAAGCCCGCCGTGGCGGACGCGCTGGACAAGGTGGGCGACGGCGCAAAGAGCCTGGCCGACAAGGCGAAGGCCGAGCGCAAGCCCGACCTGAAGGCGCAGATCAGCGACGAGGTCAAGGCGCAGGTGGAGCAGATCCGCAATTCCGCCGCCACCGGCACCGATTCCATTCACGATTACATCCAGGGCAAGTTTGCCAAGACCGAGGAAAAGCTGGACGAGGCAAGGGAAGAGGCCGACAAGGCGGTCAAGGAGATCGCCGACGACGCCAAACAGAGCGCCGACAGCGCCATGAAGGAAGCCGCCGACAACGCCAGGCAGGCCGCCGACAAGGTAGAGGTCGCCGCCCAGGACGTGCTGAAGGCCGTGGGCGACGGCGTGCGCACGCTGGCAGACAAGGTCAAGAGCACCTTCGAGCAGGTCAAGGGCGACGCGACCCAGGCCTATGAAGCGGCCAAGCAGGAGGCCGTGGGCCAGGCGGAGGCCGCTGGGAAAGTTGTAGAAGAAGCTGCTGACAAGGCCGAAGCCGCCGCTGAAGAAGCGAAGGAGATCATCCTCGAGGGCCCGTCCGCAGACACGATCTCCGAGGTGTTTGAGACCGAGGTCGAAGAGCCCTCGCCCGAGGAGACCGAAGCCGAATAAGGATGCACAGAACAGCGACTACAATGGATATCCGGCATATTTCCATTATGGAAACGTGCCGGATATCCATTGTGGAAGACGATGAGCGATGCCGGTTCGAAAGGCATCGATAAGGCGCGGGCAGTTGAAATCAGGGAAGCTTTGGATATGAGGATTGATGCCTATGTACTGTGAGAAATGCAAACACTGCTTTGAGGGTGAGCGGTGCCCGAACTGCCGTAAGGGACGGGTGCGCCAGGTCAGGCCGGACGATCCCTGCTATCTGACGGAGCAGTCGTCACCCTGGAACGGCATGCTCGAAGATGTGCTCAGGCAGGAAGGAATTCCCTGCGTAACCAGCGGCAGGCTGGGCGCCGGCCTGTCAACATACGTTGGCTCTGTGTTGGAAATCACACGGTTCTATGTCCGGTGGTCGGACATGGAGAAGGCGCGGGAGATCGTGAACGGTTTGTTCGGGAAAGGATGTCCTGATACGTCGAACGAGCGAGGTACAGAAAATGATTAAGGAAATACCGCGAATTGCAGATTTCGAAGGTTTACTGGCGGTAAATCGAGAAATCTGCAAGCAGCAGATGTCGGAAAAGGCACCGCCAGATGTGCCGCCGTATTGTGCGGTGTTTCCTTAAGATATACGCAATGCCCACATGCCCCTACTGTGACTATGTCCACGCACAGATCAAGGGCCGGGAGAATGAATTTGAATACATCAACATCGGGGAAAATATTCGCAACATGAGCGCCTTTACCCGGCTTAGGGATACAAATCCCGTCTTCGACCACTGCAAGGCGATCGGGGATGTCGGGATACCTGCCTTTGTGTTCGAGGACGGCAGGGTGTCCGTCGATCCGGCGGATGCGGGATTGATAGAGTACGGTTCCGCGAACGCCTGCTCCGTCGAGGATCACCGGAGCGGGAGGAAGGGGTGCTGACGGCGCCGTGAAGAAGGATTGACAGGTCACAGAGGCGCCTTGAGCACAGAAGCGCGTTCGACCACGCTTCTGCACGGGATATATTGTATCAATCGGTACGTTCAATCGAACGCATGCCTTCATACTTTCTGTCGTACAGCAGCGCGGCCAGCAGCACCACGAAGCACGAGCCGGCATTGTGCACCAGCGCGCCGGTGGTGGGGTTCAGCACGCCCAGCACCGACAGCGTGACGGCGACGAAGTTGATGCACATGGACAGCGCGATGGCCTTTCGGATGGTTTTGACGGTGGCGTTGGACAGCCACTTGAGATAGGGCAGCCTTGAGATGTCGTCGGTCATCAGCGCCACGTCCGCCGCGTCCACGGCGATATCGCTGCCCATCGCGCCCATGGCCACGCCCACGTCCGCCGTCTTGAGGGCCGGGGCGTCGTTCACGCCGTCGCCGACCATGCAGACTGTTCCGCGGCGCTTCAGTTCGGCGACCATCTGAACCTTTTCCTCCGGCAGCAGGTCTGCGCGCACGTCCGTTAAGCCGACCTTCGAGGCAAAGAACCGTGCGGCGGTGGCGTGGTCGCCGGTAAGCAGTACGGCGCGGGTGTTCATATCCGCCAGGCGCCTGACCACGTCGGCGGCCTCTGGACGCAGGACGTCGGACAGGGCGATGATGCCGACGACACGGGTCTCGTCCGCGACGATGACCGAAGCCTTGCCCTCGCCGCGCAGCTTCTCGAGCGCCGCTCGGGCGGGTCCGTCCAACTGTACACTCGCTTGCGCAATGAATTTTTCGCTGCCGAGGCGGTACGCCCTTCCGTCCATTGTCGCCTGGATCCCCTTGCCCGCCTGCATTTTGAAGTCGCAGACCGGCATAAGCGGCATGCCCTTCGCCCGCTCGGCGATGGCCTTGCCCAGCGGGTGTTCGCTCAGTCGCTCTGCGGAGGCGGCCAGCACCAGCAGCGCGTCGGGCGTCATATCCGTCATTGGGAGGACGTCGCTTACCGCCAGCCGACCGCAGGTCAGCGTGCCGGTTTTGTCGAAGGCGATGGTGTCCACGCCGCCCATGCGCTCCAACGCCTCGCCGGATTTGATGATGACGCCGTGCTTCGTGGCCTGGCCGATGGCCGCCATGATGGCCGTGGGCGTGGCCAGCACCAGGGCGCAGGGGCAGAACACCACCATGACGGTCACGCCCCGCACGATGTCGCCGGTGACGAGCCATGCCAGCAGGGCGATGATCAGCGCGATGGGCACCAGCCAACTGGCCCAGCGGTCGGCGATGCGCTGGGTGGAAGCCTGGTGGTTTTCGGCGTCTTCGACCATGCGGATCAGTTTTTGAAGGGCGCTGTCGCCGCTGACCTTCGTCACCTCGATGTCGATGGCCCCGAAGCGGTTGATGGTGCCGCTGAACACGCTGTCGCCGACGGCTTTGTCCACCGGCAGGCTCTCGCCGGTCATTACGGACTGATCCACCGAGGTTTCGCCGGTCCGTATGACGCCGTCCACGGGAATGGTTTCGCCGGGCAGCACCCGCACGGTGTCGGCAACCCGGATCTGTTCCACGGCCACGGTGCGTTCCCTTCCGTCCTGTATGACCCGGCCGGTCTGGGGGGCCAGGGCGATCAGGTTTTTAAGCCCCTTCTTCGCCCGCTCGGTGGTCATGTCCTCCAGCAGCGCGCCGATCTGCATGATGAACGCCACCTCGCCCGCGGCGAACAGGTCGCCGATCAGTATGGCGGCGATCATGGCGATGGAAATCAGCAGCGCCGACGAGATCTTCGCGATGCCCTTGTTGTGGATGATACGCCGGACGGACAGATACACAAGCGGGATGCCGCAGATCACCACGCACACCCAGGCCAGCTTTTCCCCGGCGGGGTATCCCACACGGGGCAATATGAATGAAGCCAGCAGGAACGCGCCGCCCACGAGGGTCATCGGCCAGCCGGACAGGAAATCGACGAGCTTCTTCAGCATAACGGCCTCCGGTTAGAATATTTTAATCATCTTTCATGATTGATTATAGCGTCGGAAACGACGGGATTTCAAGAATCAGTTTTTCTCTTTCGTGCTGTACTGAACAAAAAATCAAAACTGTGCCGGAACTGAAATGATAAAATACTGTTAATTATGAAACAGTGTGTTTGTTTAAGCACAATTGAGTTGACGTGTGCCGGTTTCATTTTATATAATAGCTTTCGGATGCCAAAATGATCCTGGAAGACGACACGAGAGGGTTCGGGCGACGACATGCGAATGGACAGGCGGGTACAAAAGACGCAGCGCGCGGTGATGCAGGCGTTTGAAAAGCTGCTGATGAAAAAGAGCTACGACGATATCACGATACAGGATATCATCGACGAGGCGAACATCGGCCGCAGTACCTTCTATGCCCATTTCGAGACCAAGGACAAGCTGCTGGAGGCGATTTGCAGCGGCCTGTTCGATCACATCTTTGCCGAACACCTGAACGCCGAGCCGGGGCACGACTTTTCCGGCAGCGAGGAAAACGTGGACGCGAAGATCGTCCACACGCTGTACCACCTTCAGGAGGACCGCAAGCGACTGTCGAGGATTTTTTCCTGCGAGAGCGCGGACCTGTTCTGGGAATACTTCCAATCCCGGTTCTCGGGCTTTGTCCGGCGGGAGATCGTGCCGGCGCTGTCGGTGGACATCAACGACGTCCCCCAGGGCTACGTGGTGGACTTCATCTGTAATGCCTTCATCGGCACGGTGAAATGGTGGTTCTATCAGGGCCTGACCTCCACGCCGGAGGACGTGAGCAGGTATTTCCTGCGCATGACGGTACGATAACAGGATTGCATACAACTGAATAGGGCTTGCAGTGCTGCGCGCGGCGATGAACCGTTTGCAGAGAATAGGGAATCATGTGTGAATCATGAACGGACCCGCCGCTGTGAGCGCTTATGACGGACGCGCGGCGCAAGCCGGCCATTGGGGCGACCCGAGAAGGCAGCGTTCGTCGGTCGGGGAAACCCCGGCAAGGCGCGAGTCAGAAGACCTGCTGCAGGCTGATGGATCCATTGGGTGGACAACCGATGGCTTACGCTATGGAAACAACGGCTGTAGCGACGTGCTTTTTGCGTGTCGCTGCAGCCTGTTTTGCTTGATTGGGAAAACGGAACGTTTTCCGGGTCGGCGGGTTCTGTCGGAACACGCCGACAATCATTGATAAGGTGGAAAGACGATGCCGATAGTGATGGCGGGAATCGACCATAACAGGGCGGACCTGGACGTGAGGAGCCGCTTCTCATTTACCAGGAAGATGATGGAGGATGCCTTTACCTGGCTGAAGCGGCATTACGCGGTGGACGGCAGCGTCATCATCTCGACCTGCAACCGCATGGAGATCTGGCTGAGCACCGGGGACGAGGGTCTGTCGCCGGTGGCGGCGCTGTGCCGGTTCATGCAGGTCGACTGCGGGGGGGAATACGGCGATTATTTCGTCGAGCGCCGGGAGCGGGAAGCCGTCGATCACCTGTTCAGGCTGGCGGCGGGCTTGGAGTCCAAGGTGATTGGCGAGGACCAGATCGTCACCCAGGTCAACGAAGCCCTGGGCTGCGCCCACAGCCTGGGCGCGACGGACCACGCCCTCGAGGTGCTGTTTCGCATGGCCGTCACCGCCGCGAAGCGGGTCAAGACCGAGACGGACCTGTCCCTCTCCGACAGCTCGGTGATCCACACCGCGCTGAAGGCGCTGCGCGGGCAGGGCCTGTCCCTCGCGGGGAAGAATTGCATGGTCATTGGCAGCGGCATGATGAGCAGGATCTCCGCCCAGGCCCTGCTGGACGAGGGCGCGTGGGTGCGTGTGACGGTGCGCAAGTACCGCAAGGGGATCGTCGATATCCCCCAGGGCTGCGTGCGCATCGACTACGACGACCGATATGAACAGCTGCCGCATTGCGACCTGGTGGTCAGCGCCACCAGCAGCCCGAACTATACCCTTTGCCGCCAGGACTTGGCATCGCTGCAGCCGGATCACTCGATCATACTGATTGATCTGGCCGTGCCAAGGGACATCGAGAAATCGGCGGAGGAACTGGAATGGGCGACGCTCTACGACATCGATGCCTTCGGCATCGACCTGGAATCGGAGAAGGTCCGGGAAAACATGCGCCGGGCGGAGGCCATACTGGCGGAGGAAAAGGAGGCGTTCTACACCTGGTACGAGGGCCGGGACGTGGTACCCAGGATCCAGGCGCTGAAGGAGGCCGCCGCCGGGAACGTGACGGCACGACTGGCGCCCGCCATGCGCCGCGCCGCGCTGGAGGGGCTGTTGCGCTCGAACCTGGAGGAGGAGATCGAGGGCTCGGCCTCGCGCATGATGAACCACATGCTCTTTGGCATGCGCTCAAGGCTCCCGGAGGACGTGTTCCGGGAATGTCTCAGCGCCATGGAAGCAACGCTTAAAACGTGGAAACACAGTGTTTAGAGGGGGAGAAGCACAATGGATATGATCGTAAGGCCCCGGCGGCTGCGGGGCAGCGAAACGCTGCGCAGGATGGTTCGGGAGACGCGGGTGGACAGGGCGTCCCTGATCTATCCGATGTTCGTGATGGACGGCAGGGACAGGGTGGAGGAGATCGCCGCCATGCCCGGCCAGTTCCGCTACACCGTGGATCGCATGGGCGAGGCGCTGGACCGGCTGGCGGAGGCGGGGGTCAGCAGCGTCATGCTGTTCGGCATCCCGGAACACAAGGACCCGGTGGGCAGCCAGGCCTATGCCCCGGACGGCATCGTCCAGCGGGCGGTCATGCGGGCAAAAATGCTGCATCCGGAGATGACCATCATCACCGACGTCTGCATGTGCGAGTATACCTCCCACGGCCACTGCGGCATATTGTGCGACCACGACGTGGACAACGACAAGACCCTGGCGCTGCTGGCGAAGACCGCCCTTTCCCACGTGGAGGCGGGCGCGGACATGGTGGCCCCCTCGGACATGATGGACGGACGGGTGCGGGCGATCCGCCAGACGCTGGATGCCAATGGCTTTACCGGCAAGCCCATCATGTCCTACGCGGTGAAGTTCGCTTCTTCCTTCTACGGCCCCTTCCGGGAGGCGGCGGGCTCCGCGCCGTCCTTCGGCGACCGCAAGAGCTACCAGATGGACTACCACAACCGGCGCGAGGCCATTAAGGAGGCGCTGCTGGACGTGGACGAAGGCGCGGACATCATCATGGTCAAGCCCGCCATGAGTTACCTCGACCTGGTGCGTGAGGTCCACGACGCCACGAACCTGCCCATCGCTGCCTACAGCGTCAGCGGTGAATACGCCATGGTGAAGGCCGCCGCGGCCAACGGCTGGATCGACGAGGATAAGATCGTCTGCGAAATGGCGGTGGCCGCCTACCGCGCCGGCGCGGACATTTACTTGACCTACTATGCCGAGGCGCTGGCCCGCTTCATCCAGGAAGGAAGGATTGGCTGACATGAAATCTCAGGCACTGTTTGACCGCGCGAAGGCGGTTATTCCCGGCGGGGTGAACAGCCCCGTGCGGGCCTTCGGCTCCGTGGGCATGACGCCCCGGTTCATCGCCGGCGCGAAGGGCGACCGCATCCGGGACGTGGAGGGCAACGAATACATCGACTACATCGGCTCCTGGGGCCCGATGATACTGGGCCACGCCCATCCCGCCGTGCTGGAGGCTGTGGCGCAGGCGGCGAGGGACGGCCTGAGCTTTGGCGCGACCACCGAGCGGGAGGTGGAGATGGCGGAGCTGATCTGCAATATCGTGCCCTCCGTGGAGATGGTGCGCATGGTCAACTCCGGCACCGAGGCCGTCATGAGCGCCATTCGCGCCGCCAGGGGCTTCACCGGCAGGGACAAGCTCGTCAAGTTCGCGGGCTGCTATCACGGCCATACCGACGCCATGCTGGTCAAGGCGGGCTCGGGCGTGATGACCCAGGGCCTTCCCGGCAGCTCGGGCGTGCCCCAGGGCTGCACGAAGGACACGCTGACCGCGACGTACAACGACCTGGGCAGCGTCGAAGCGCTGTTCGAGGCCAATCCCAATGAGATCGCCGCCGTGATCGTGGAGCCCGTCGGCGCGAACATGGGCGTGGTTCTGCCCGAGCCGGGCTTCCTTGAGGGGCTCAGGGCCATCTGCGACGCAAACGGCGCGCTGTTGATCTTCGACGAGGTCATCACCGGCTTCCGGCTTCAGCTGGACGGGGCCCAGGGCTTCTACGGCGTCAGACCCGACCTGACCACCTTCGGCAAGATCATCGGCGGCGGCATGCCGGTGGGCGCCTATGGCGGGCGGCGGGACATCATGTCCATGGTGGCGCCCACCGGCCCGGTGTACCAGGCGGGAACGCTCAGCGGCAATCCCGTGGCCATGGCGGCGGGGCTGGCGCAATTGAAGCTGCTGCGGGACACCCCCGACCTCTACGCGAAGCTGAACCGCGCCGGGGATGAATTCTTCACCACGCTGGATGGCATCCTCAATGACGCGGGCGTGCCCCACTGCTTAAACCACGTCGGCTCCCTGGGCAGCGTGTTCTTCACCCCGGAGAAGGTCAGTAACTACGCCGGGGCCCAGACCAGCGATACCTGGAAATATACGGCCTATTTCAAGCACATGCTGGACAGCGGCGTCTACCTCGCGCCCTCCCAGTTCGAGGCCATGTTCCTGTCCACGGCCCACAGCGCGGAGGATTTGAGGAAGACGCTGGACGCCGTCCGGGAGTTCGTGAAATGAAGATCGTGGTGGGCAGCCGCGAGAGCCGGCTCGCGGTGGTGCAGAGCATGACGGTGGTGGATTTCCTCAGGGCGAAGCATCCCGGAACGGACGTGGAACTGCTGACGATGAAGACCACCGGGGACAGGATACTGGACAGGACGCTGGATAAGGTGGGCGGCAAGGGGCTGTTCGTGAAGGAGCTGGACGTCGCCCTGCGCCAGCGCCGGGCGGACGTGACCGTTCACAGCCTGAAGGACATGCCCATGGAGGTGCCGAAGGATCTGCCGCTCCTGTGCTGCTCCCGCCGGGAGGACCCGAGGGACGCGCTGGCCCTTCGCGCAGGGGTTGAAATGAAGCCGGAACTGGTCATCGGCACGGCCAGCCTGCGAAGGGCCATCCAGCTGAAGGCGCTGTTTCCGGATTGCGAGATCAGGCCGGTGCGGGGCAATTTGCAGACCCGGCTGCGCAAGCTGGACGAGGGCCAGTTCGACGCGCTGGTGCTGGCGGCGGCGGGTCTGATGCGACTGGGCCTTGAAGCGCGCATCAGCCGTTATTTCAGCGTGGAAGAGATCATCCCCGCGGCGGGGCAGGGCATACTGGCCGTGCAGGGCCGGGCGGACTTCGACCGGACGCTGCTGGAGGGGTTCGCCGACGCCGATGCCTGGTGCGCCGCTACGGCGGAGCGGGCCTTCGTGCGCCAGCTGGACGGCGGCTGCACCTCGCCGGTGTGCGCCCACGCGGCGCTGGACGGTGAAAGCATCCATTTGACGGGATTGTATTATGAGGTATCGGACGGCAGCTGGCGCAAGGGTTCCGTTGATGGCCCCCGCGAAGCGGCTGAACGATTGGGCATAGAACTTGCGCAGGCGTTGCGCGACGGAAGGGAGGCCTGACCACATGGCAGGCAAGGTTTGGCTGGTCGGGGCCGGCCCCGGCGACGTGGGCCTGATGACGCTGAAGGGCCGGGAGGTCCTTTCACGGGCCGAGGTCGTGGTCTACGACGCCCTGGTGTCGAACAGTGTGTTGGGGCTGATCCCGGAAGGCACAAAGCTGATCTTTGCGGGCAAGCGCTCTGGCAACCACTACCTCAAGCAGGAGGAAACGAACAAGGTCCTGCTGGAGGAAGCGCTCAACGGCAAGCGCGTGGTGCGCCTCAAGGGCGGCGACCCGTTCGTGTTCGGGCGGGGCGGCGAGGAGCTGGAGCTGCTGGTTCAGCACGGCATACCCTTTGAGATCGTGCCGGGCGTCACCAGCGCCTTCGCGGTGCCGGCCTACAACGGCATCCCGGTGACCCACAGGGATTACTGCTCCAGCGTGCACATCGTCACCGGCCACCGCCGGGCCGACCACAGCTACGACATCGACTTCGGGGCGCTGGCGCGCACAAAGGGGACCCTCGTATTCCTGATGGGCATCGCCGCGCTGCCGGACCTCATGGGTGGCCTGCTGGCGGCGGGCATGGACCCGGACATGCCGGCGGCGGTGCTGGAGCGGGGTACCACCGCCAGGCAGCGCCGGGTGAGCGCCACGGTGGGCACGCTTCAAGGGGCGTGCGAAAAGACCGTCGTACAGACGCCCGCGATCATCGTCGTGGGCCGGGTGTGCGCCCTGGCGGAAACCTTCGGCTGGGCGGAGAAGCGGCCCCTGGCGGGCGTGAGGGTGTTGGTCACCCGGCCCAGGGAGCGGGTCTCCACGCTGGCGAACATGCTTCAGGATAGGGGCGCGGAGGTGCTGGAGCTGCCGGCCATACGCACCGTGCCGGTGAAGGACATGACCCCGGTGGACGCGGCCATCGAAACCCTTTCAAAGGGCGGCTACCACTGGCTGGCGTTCACCAGCCCCAGCGGCGTGGACATCTTCTTCGACCGGCTGATTGCCCTTCGCGACCTGCGGGCGCTTGGCGGCGCAAGGTTGGCGGCCATCGGGCAGGGCACGCAGAAGGCGCTGCTCAAATACGGCCTGCGGGCGGATTTTATGCCCTCGGTGTACGACGGCGAGACGCTTGGCCGGGAGCTGCGCTCGGCCTGCGCGCCCGGCTCCCGCATCCTCATACCCCGCGCGGCCATCGGCGACCGCGAACTGATCGGGGAACTGGAAAAGGGCAATAACCTGGCTGTCACCGATATCGCCACCTACGACACGGAATACGCGGCCAGCGAAGTGATCGATGAGCGCGGGGAGATCGAACGCGGTGAGATTGATTTCGCCGTGTTCACCAGTGCCTCCACGGTGCGGGGCTTTGCGGCTGCCGTATCGGACGTGGACTTCACAAGGGTCAACGCCGTCTGCATCGGCAAACAGACCGCCGCCGAGGCCCAGAGGCGCGGCATGCGGACATGGACCGCGCAGAAGGCGACGCTGGAGGCGCTGGTGGAAGCTGTGGAGGAAGCGGCGGAAGAAATGAGGAATGACGAATGAGGAATGGAGGAACAAATCCTAACGGATTTGATGAACAAAGAGAAATCCGAAGGATTTCCACAACCATTCCTAATTCCTCATTCCTAATTCCTAATTCAAAACATAAGGATGGCGGGAGGGAGAATGATTATGAAAAAAGGTATCGCATACGGCGTGGGCGTCGGTCCTGGCGACCCTGAGCTGATGACCTACAGGGCAGCGCGGCTGATCCGGGAAAACGAAGTGATCGCCGTGCCCGGCAGGGAACCCAAGGCGGCCGTGGCGTATAGGATCGCGGCGGGCGTGGTGCCGGAGATCGCGGACAAGGAGCTGGTGCCCATCTACATGCCCATGATCAAGGATCGGGAGTTGATCGACCGGGAGCACCGGAAGGCCGCCAAGCGGGTGGAGGAAATACTGGATACGGGGAAAAACCTGGTGTACATCACCCTGGGCGACCCCACCGTCTACTGCACCTTCAGCTACATCCAGCACTACCTGGAGGCGGACGGCTATCAGGTGGAATTGGTGCCGGGCATCAGCTCCTTCTGCGCCGCCGCGGCGCGGCTCAACCTGCCGCTGGTGGAGTGGGACGAGCAGCTGCACGTGGTGCCCGCGGTGCACAAGCTGGACCACGCGCTGGAGCAGCCCGGCACCTACGTGCTGATGAAGTCCGCCAGCCAGATGGCCGCCGTGAAGGCGATGCTGCGCAAGAGCGGCCGGGAGGTCCAGATGGTGGAGAATTGCAGCATGGAGAACGAGAAGCTGTACCGAAGCCTGGACGAGATCCCGGACGACGCGGGGTATTTCTCGCTGATCATCGCCAAGGAGAGGAAACAGGAATAGCCGGGAACCGTAGCGGCGGCAACCTGCCGCCACTGCGCAACGAAACACTCGTAGCGGCGGCAACCTGCCGCCACTGCGCAACGAAACACCCATAGCGGCGGCAACCTGCCGCCACTTTGAAAACAGGCATATCGGATGGAAAACCATGATCGAGCTTAAAAACCTGACCAAGAAATTCGATAATTTCACGGCGGTGGACCACCTGAGCCTGCGCATCGAAACCGGGGAGTTTTTCGGGCTTCTCGGCCCCAACGGCGCGGGAAAGACCACCACCATATCGATGATGTCCACGGTGCTGCTGCCCTCGGAAGGCCAAATCCTGATCGACGGACAGAAGCTGGACCGCAAGGCCAGCCAACAAAAGCGCAAGCTGTCCGTCATCACCCAGGAGTATTCCATGCGCCAGGACATGAACATGGACGAGGTCATGGAGTACCAGGGGCGGCTGTATTATCTGCCGAGGAAGGTCATCAAGCAAAAGACCGACGAGCTTTTGGCGTTCGCCGGTCTGATCGACTATCGCCACCGCACGGTCCGGCATCTCTCCGGCGGCATGAAGCGCAAGCTGATGATCTGCCGGGCGCTGATGATCGAGCCGGAGATACTGCTGCTGGACGAGCCCACGGCGGGCATGGACGCGCTTTCCCGCAGGCAGATGTGGAACCTGCTGCGGCGGGTCAACGGGGATCGTATGACCATCGTGTTGACCACCCACTACATCGAGGAGGCCCAGGCGCTGTGCAATCGCGTGGCGCTCATCAACCAGGGGCGGCTTCAAAAGCTGGACACCCCGGACAGCCTGATCCGTCAGCTGGGCGCGTTCGCGGTGGACGAGACCTCGGCGGACAGCCTGGTCAGCAAGTACTTTCACAACCGGGATGAGGCGATCGCCTACCTTTCAAAAGCGGGCAGGGACGCGACGCTGCGGGCCACGACGCTGGAGGACGTGTTCGTGGATGTGGCGGGGAGAAAGCTGTGAGAAGAAATAATGAGGAATGAGGAATGAGGAATGTCGGACCAAATCCTGACGGATTTGACAAATAGAAATCCGAAGGATTTCCACAACAATTCCTGATTTCGGAGGCATGCAATGGGCATCATCACTGTACTCTGGGAAAAATGGGTGGAGTTCAAGCGGGACTTCTATAAGATCACCGTCGCGGCGATGATCTCCCCGCTGATGTACCTGATCATATTCGGCATGGGTATCCAGACCACCTCCCACGGGGAGCCCTACCTGCACTTCCTGATCCCGGGCATCGTGGCCATGGCGACCATGACCGGCTCCTTTTCCGCCATCGCCCAGAACATGAGCGTGCAGCGGCTGTACGAGAAGGCACTGGACCAGATCATGGTGTCGCCGACGCCGCTGTGGCAGTTCATACTGGGCCAGGTCATCGGCGGCAGCCTGCGGGGCATGTACGCGGGCGGCATCATATTGCTGCTGACCGCGCCGATCCGCACGAACCTGATCTTCAACGGCCTCTCGATACTGATCATGTTCCTGAACGGCACGGTATTTGCCACCATCGCGCTGGTCATGTCGTTCCTGGCCAAGAGCTACACCGACGCGCCGCGCTTCACCTCCTACATCATCATGCCGATGTCGTTTTTGTGCAACACCTTCTTCTCCACCGACCAGATGCCTGCGGGCTTTCGCCAGGTCATATCGCTGTTGCCCCTTTCCCAGGCCAGCGGCATGATCCGCGCCATATCCAACGGCGAAGCGCCGGGTGGGTTCGGGTTTGCGGTGCTGCTGGCGTACCTGGTCGTGTTCGGCGTCATTTCGGTGGTGTTCATCTACCGGAAGAAGAATCTGTAAATTGAATGAGGAATAAAGGAACAAATCCTTGCAGGTAACTGTTCAGCCGCGCAAATACTGATTTATCGAGCTATGCTCGATAAATCAGTATTCAGGTTTTAGGTTTTAGGGGTTAGGTTTTAGGGGTGGTGCAAATCCCTTAACGCTTC
>CACWZI010000060.1:0-34620 GCA_902765305.1 uncultured Eubacteriales bacterium | reverse complement strand
TTTGAATAAAAGAAATCCGTCAGGATTTCTACCTTCCCTAACACCTAAAACCTATAACCTAAAACCTAACTACTGATTTGTCGCAGCGCGACAAATCAGAATTTGCCATGAAAGTTTCCCTGCCAGAACCAATACACCCCCGTAACGTCAAAGCGAAATGAGGAATGAAAGTGCGTGTATGTCGTGTGATGGCCCTTTTACTGGCGGCGCTGTTGTTGACGACGCCTGCGCGGGCGGTGGTGGTGTTGAGGGCTCCGAAGACCGACTGGGCCGAAAAGCAGGCGAAGGCAGAAAAGGACATCCGCGAGCGCAAGGTCGGCTGCTATGGCATGGTGCCCATCTATGGAAGGGACATCGCAGACGGCACCTATCCGGTGAAGGTGGAATCCACGTCGGTGTTCTTCAAGATCGTCGAAGCGGAGCTGAGTGTGCATGGCGACGAGATGACGGCCGACATCACCATCGGCAGCCGCAGCTATCTCTATGTCTACATGGGCACGGCGGCGCAGGCGGAAAATGCTTCCGAGGGGGACTGGATACCGGGGGACGGGGGAGAGCGGTTCACGGTGTTCACGATACCCGTCCCCGCCCTCAATGCGCCCTTTGAATGCGCGGCCTACAGCAAAAACCGGCAGCTGTGGTACGACCGGCAGCTGCTCATCGACGCCTCGGCGCTTCCGGAGGATGCGCTGGCCTTCGCTCTGCCCGACTACGCCCTGGTGGAAAAGGCCGTCACCGACTTCGAGCCGGACGGCGAAGCGGCGTCGGAAGCTGTCGAGGCGGAGGCGGCCGGGCCCACGGCGCCGGAACCGGTCGCCCTGCCGCGCCCGGACGGTGAATATTCCATAGAGGTCAACCTGGCCGGCGGCAGCGGCAGGGCAAACGTCAGCTCGCCCACGCTGCTGAACGTGCGGGAGGGCAAAGCCTGGGCACGCTTGCTCTGGAGCAGTCCGTACTATGATCACATGGTCGTCGGGGACACGATCTATGAGAACCTGACCACGGACGGCGGCAATTCCACCTTCGAGATTCCCATCACCGCGATGGACGCCCCCATGGCGGTCATCGCGGATACCACGGCCATGGGCGATCCCCTGGAGATCGAATACACGCTGACCTTCTATTCCGAATCCCTGGGCGACAAGAGCCAGATTCCCCAGGAGGCGGCCAAAAAGGTGTTTTACATTTCGCTGGCGATCATTGTCGTCGGCGCGGGGCTGAACCACTTTGTGAAAAAGAAAAGGAAATAAAAACCCCGGGATATAAAAAATGTTGACATCACGTCAGTAATGGTGTATACTGATCATGCTGACGTGATGTCAATATCCGTTTATAGAATATGCAGGAGGTTGATGGCGGCAATGAAATACACGCGACTTGGAGGCAGCGAGCTGAACGTCTCCCGAATCTGCATGGGCTGCATGGGCTTTGGCGACGCCGGCCAGGGGCAGCACGCCTGGACGCTGGACGAGGAACATTCGCGGCAGGTCATCCGGCGGGGCCTGGAGCTGGGGGTCAATTTCTATGATACCGCCATCGCCTACCAGTCCGGCACCAGCGAGCAGTACGTGGGCCGTGCGCTTCGGGATTTCGCCAAGCGGGATGAGGTGGTGGTGGCGACCAAGTTCCTGCCCCGCACCCAGGACGAGATCGAGGCGGGCGTCACCGGCCAGCAGCACATCGAACGCATGCTGAACAAGAGCCTTCAAAACCTGGGCATGGATTACGTGGACCTGTATATCTATCACATGTGGGACTGGCAGACCCCCGTCGAGGACATACTGGACGGCCTCAATCGTCAGGTGAAGGCCGGCAAGGCGCGCTATATCGGCATCTCCAACTGCTTCGCCTGGCAGCTGGCGAAGGCCAACGCCATCGCCGAGCGGGAGGGCTGGGCGAAGTTCGTTTCCGTGCAGGGCCACTACAACCTGATCTTCCGGGAGGAGGAGCGGGAGATGGCGCCCTACTGTGATGAGGAGAACATCGCCCTGACGCCCTACAGCGCCCTGGCCTCCGGGCGGCTGGCCAGAAGGCCCGGGGAGACGAGCAACCGCATGGAAAAGGACGCCTATGCCCACTTCAAGTACGATGCCACGAAGGCGCAGGATGACGTCATCATCGACCGCGTGGCGGAAACCGCCGAAAAGCGGGGCGTGAGCATGACGGAGGTCTCGCTGGCGTGGCTGCTGACGAAGGTGACCGCGCCGGTGGTGGGCGCGACGAAGTTCCACCACATCGAGGGCGCGGCAAAGGCCGTGGATCTTGAGCTGACGGACGAGGAGATAGCCTATCTCGAAGCGCCTTATGTGCCCCATCCGCTGGCGGGGGTCATGGCCCAGAACAAGCCCGCGAACGCAAGGGAAAGGCACGTGTGGACGACCGGGAATCAAAAAATATGAGGAGAAAAGAATCATGCGCAACCTGCCGAAAATCGCCCTCGGCGCGTGGGCCTGGGGCAACGATGGAACCTTTGGGAACGACTTCACTGCCGATACACTCAAACCCATCTTCGACGCGGCGATGGCCAGCGGCCTGAACCTGTGGGATACCGCCTACGCCTACGGCATGGGCACTTCAGAAAAGGTGCTGGCGGGTTTCATCAAGGACCTGCCGCGGGAATCCTATCTGATCTCCGACAAGTTCACGCCCCAGTGCGCAAACGGCCAGCCCACCGCGATGGCGGACATGATCGACATGCAGCTTCGGCTCATGAGCCTGGATCGCTTCGACATCTACTGGATCCACAACGTCTGGGACGCGCCCCACTGGACGGAGGAACTGGCGAAGTATTACGAAGGCCGGGACGACGTACCGCTGCTGGGCGTGTCGAATCACAACCTCTCAGAGATCAAACAGGCCAACGACATCCTGAAGGTCCACGGGCTCAGGCTGTCCGCGGTGCAGAACCACCTGAGCCTCATCAACCGTTCCTCAGAGGCCTCGGGCATACTGGACTATTGCAAGGAGAACGATATTCACTTCTTCGCCTACATGGTGCTGGAGCAGGGCGCGCTGTCCGGTAAGTATGACACCAGGCACCCCATGCCCGAGGGCTCCGCCCGCGCTGAGACCTACAACCCGGTGCTGGACAAGCTGGAGGTTCTGAACGCCGAGCTCAAGCGCCTGGCGGACAAGTATGGCGTGGGCCCCGCGCAGATCCCGGTGGCCTGGGCCATCGCCAAGGGCACGCTGCCGATCATCGGCGTGACGAAAGTCAGCCATGTTGAGGACGCGGTGAAGGCCGCGAACGTCACACTGACCGACGAGGAAGCGAAGGGCCTCGAAGCGCTGGCCGACAGCCTGGGCATCAACGCGATCCGCTTCTGGGAAAAGGAGATGAAATAAGATGAAAAAGCTGTTGATGATCCTGCTGGCCCTGTGGCTGTGGTGCACTTGCGCGCTGGCGGCGGACTTGACTACCAACGGGGGCGTGGCGCTTGACCTGTCGGCGCTGCCCCACCGGGATGAGGCCGCCCCGGCCACGGTGTACTTTATCGCCGACATCAGCCCCGAGAGCCTCGTCAGGGCCTATCGGGCGCTGAACGTGGAATTGCCCGGCAGGGTGGGCGTCAAGCTGTCCACCGGCGAAAGCGAGAACAGCAACTACCTGCGCCCGGCGCTGATCGGTGGCCTGGTGCAGCTACTGAACGGCACCATCGTGGAGTGCAACACCGCCTATGGCGGCAGCCGTTCCTCCACTGCCATGCACATGCAGCTGGCGAAGGACCACGGCTTCACCGACATCGCTGAGGTGGACATCCTGGACGCCGAGGACAGCATGGAGCTGCCGATCGAGGGCGGCAACCGGCTGAGCGTGGATTACGTGGGCAGCCATTTCGCCAACTACGACGCCTTCCTTGTGCTCTCCCACTTCAAGGGCCACGCCATGGCGGGCTTCGGCGGGGCCATCAAGAACATTTCCATCGGCTTCGGCTCCTCGATGGGCAAGGTGTGGATCCATTCCGGCGGCACCCGCACCAGCGGTAGCATCTGGGGCGACCAGGACCCGTTCCTGGAATCCATGGCCGACGCCGCCAAGGGCGTGGACGCCGCGATGGGCGACAACATCGTCTACGTCAGCGTCATGAACCGCCTGTCCGTGGATTGCGACTGCGACGGCAACCCGGAGGAGCCGGACATGCACGACATCGGCATACTGGCCTCCACCGACCCGCTGGCCATCGACCAGGCGGCCGTCGACCTGGTGTACGCCATGCCGGACAGCGAGAGCCTGATCGGGCGCATCGAGAGCCGAAACGGCCTGCACACGCTGGACGCCGCCGAGGCCATCGGCCTGGGCAGCCGCAATTATAACCTGGTGATTCTCGAATGATCGATTGGCTGCGCCGCGAGGCAATCTACCTCTGGTATTACCTGGACATCCAGGTCCGCCAGATCGCGCCCTACTGGGCGCTGGGCATATTGCTGGGCAGCGGGGTGTCGGTGTTCGGCAAGCGGTATATTCACGGCGCTTTTGCAAGAATCGGCCGGCGCAGTATGGGCTGGCTGGGCGTGATTCCGGCCAGCCTGCTGGGCGTCGCCTCGCCGCTGTGCATGTACGGCACGATCCCCATCGCGGCGTCGTTTTCGGAACAGGGCGTGAAGGACGACTACCTGGCAGCGTTCATGATGTCCAGCATACTGCTCAACCCCCAGCTGATCTTCTACAGCGGCGCGCTGGGAAAGACGGCGGTGGTCATCCGCTGTGTCAGCTGCACCTTGTGCGGCTGCGTCGCCGGGTGGCTGATCCGGCTTTTCTACAGCGGAAAGGGGAAATCCTTCTTCGACTTCACCGGCTTTCACGAGGGCGCGAGCCGGGACACCGACCCGAACCCGATCAAGCGCTTTTTGAAGAACATCTGGCGCAACGTCAGGGCCACCGGCCCCATGTTCGCCCTGGGCATACTGCTGACCGCGCTGTACCAGATCCACGTTCCAAGCGATTTTGTCAGCGGCCTGTTTGGCAAAAATGAAGGCTTCGGCGTGCTGATGGCGGCGACCATCGGCGTGCCGCTGTACATATGCGGCGGAGGAACGATACCGCTATTGCAGCAATGGCTGGTGGACGGCATGAGCATGGGCAGCGCCGCGGCGTTCATGATCACCGGTCCCGCGACGAAGATCACCAACCTTGGCGCGGTGAAGATCGTGCTGGGCTGGAAGCGGTTTGCGCTGTATCTGCTGTACACCATGGCCTTTGCCTGGGCAACCGGCATGATCGTCAATCTATTGGTATGAACGCAAGGAGGTTTCACATGAAAGAAAAGATCACACAGACTGCCGGGCGGCAGCAGTTGGGCGAATTTGCGCCGATGTTCGCACACCTCAACGACGACGTGCTCTTTGGGGAGGTCTGGAACGCGGAGGCCATCGACGTCAAGACGAAGTGCATCGTCACCGTGGTATCCCTGATGGCTTCGGGCATCACCGATTCGTCGCTCAGCTACCATTTGCAGAACGCCAAAAACCACGGAGTGACGAAGGAAGAGATCGCCGCCATCATCACCCATGCCACGATGTATGTGGGCTGGCCCAAGGGCTGGGCGGTGTTCCGCCTGGCGAAAGAGATCTGGAACGAACAGGAATAGGGGGAATACAGCCATGCGCCGAAATGGAAGGAAGGGGTTTACGGTCGCGCTGATCGTCGCCCTGCTGCTCGTCGTCATTCCCGCCTGGGCCGTCTCCAGCCCCGTCAGGACCAGTGACATCCAGCTGTCACCCTCCGGTACCGTCGAGCTGACGGTGGGGGAAAAGGTGACCATCCAGGCTACGGTGATACCCAAGGACAGCACGCAGCCGATTAAGTGGTCCTCCAGCGACAGGAAGGTGGCGACCGTCGCGGATGGCGTCGTCACGGCCAAGAACAAGGGCACCGCGACGGTCACCGCAAGCTCTGGCGACAGGCAAGCCTCGGTCGAGGTCAAGGTGACCCCCAAGCCGGTCAGCACGACGGGTATATCCCTCTCGCCCTCCGGGACCGTCGAGCTGACCATCGGCGACAGCACGACCATCAAGGCCACCCTTGAGCCTTGGAACAGCACCCAGCCGGTGAAATGGTCCAGCAGCGACAAGGCGGTGGCGACCGTTCAGAAAGGTGTCGTCAATGCAATAGGCGAGGGTACGGCGGTCATAACGGCCAAGTCCGGCAGCAAGAAAGCCAGGGTCGAGGTCAAGGTGATTCCCAAGACAGTCAAGACGACGAAGCTCACGCTGTCGCCGTCCAAGACCTTCAAGCTCAAGGTCGGTGACAGGAAGACCGTCAAGGTGAATGTGAAGCCCAAGGACAGCACACAGCCGGTGAAGTGGTCCAGCAGTGATAAAAAGGTCGCTCGGGTCAACAGCAAGGGCGTGGTGACCGCCAAGGGCGAGGGTACGGCCGTCATAACAGCCAAATCCGGCAGCAAGAAGGCCAGCGTAAAGGTGAAGGTCACCGGGCAGGCTAAACCCAAACCCACCGCGACGCCAACCCCCAAGCCCACGGCGACGGAGCCGCCCGTGACAGACAAGGTACTGGTGGCTTACTTCTCCTGTACGGGTACGACCGAGGATGTGGCCAGAAAGTTGGCCAATGTGACTGGCGCGGACCTGTACCGGATCGTTCCGGCCGAACCCTATACCGCCGAGGACCTGGACTACGGCGATAGAAGCAACCGCGCAACCTACGAACAGGACCATCCCGACACCCGCCCGAAGATTGGCGGCAAGTCCCTCAGCCTGAAGGGCTATACCACGCTCTATCTCGGCTATCCCATCTGGTGGGGCATGGAGCCGCGGATAATGTGTACCTTTGTGGAGCGCTACGACTTCACCGGCATCACCGTGATCCCCTTCTGCACCAGCGGCAGCAGCGACATCGGCACCAGCGGCAGCGACCTTGCGAAGCTGGCCGGAACGGGAAAGTGGCTGGACGGCGCGCGCCACAGCGGCAGTATCTCGGAAAGCGCGCTGCGCGAATGGGTGGAGAGCTTGAAATACAGATTTGTCGCGCTGCGACAAATCTGTATTTCCCCAACCGAACCGATACGATAAAAGGCGTGTTTCCAAATGCAATTAAGGCATTTGAAAGCACGCCTTGATCTATACTCGATATGCGTTGTTCGCTCAGCTCCGACCGCCACCGGCGCGCAGGCCACCCTTGGGTTCTACCAGGCCGTCGCTGGCCATCATGGTCTCCAGCACGCTGATGTCAGCCTCAACGTCGATGGCCTCGGTGCGGAACAGCCGGTCCTGCTGCTGCTCGAAGCCGCGTACCAGCGTGTCCAGAACGTCCTCGATGCGCTTGCGGCTGTTTTGAATATTTTCACCCTGATAGCTCTGCTGCTCCATCAGGCTGTAGGATTTGAGCAGCTTCAGCGTGGTGGGCAGGTAGTAGTTCATGAACTTGCGCACCTCTTCGGCGTGCTCGGGCTTTTCCTGCACAACTCGGAATATGCTGGCGGTCAGTTCGCCGATGCGGTCGATGCGCTCGGAGACGCCGGGGTCCTTGATGGCCTCGTTCAGCGCCCGGATCTCGCGCAGCTTGGCTTCGAAATTGTCGGGATCGGAGTTGGCTTTTGCGGGCTCGGCCCGCTTGGGCTTGGGCGGTTCGGCGGAATTGGCGCCGGCCTTCTGTGTTGCGGCACTGCGGGCCTGGGCTGCCTTTGCGGCGTTCACCGTCGCTGCCCGGTCCTCCGGGTTGATGTACACGTTGACCACCGGCTCGGACACATGCTCTACGAACCGCGTCTCCACGACGTTGGGGTTCAGATACAGTATCATGTGGCTGTGGTCGATGTAGGCCTCGGGGCCCATGAAGCCCTGGTCGATCATCTCCTGCAGGTCGCTGACCACGTTGTTGATGGGCAGGCCCATGCTGGCAGCCAGGCCCCGCATGCTGATTTCCGTTCTATCGCCGATGGCGTTGGCATAGCGCCGGTACAGCTTGAAGCGCTTGCGGCTGATTTCGTTGCGTATGCGCTTATAACCCAGATAGAGGCCGACCATAGTGGAGATCGGGGGCACGATGACCAGAAGGATGCCGATGGCCAGCAGAGAGGGCGTGGCCGGCGGGTCCTCGGGGATCATGATATTGCCGTAATGCTTCTTTGACATATCTTTACACCTCATCACGATAGATTATACCATAGTCAAAGCGCGTGTTCAAGGTTATAGGTTTTAGGTGTTAGGGAAGGTAGAAATCCTGACGGATTTCTTTTATTCAAAGGACCGAGAAACGTAGTAACTACTGCCGTTTCCTTTGAAATCAAACAAATCCCGTGGCCGAAGGCCTAGCGAAGCGTTAAGGGATTTGCACCACCCATAAAACCTAACCCCTAACCCCTAAAACCTGAATACAGATTTATCGAGCCCAGCTCGATAAATCGGTATTTAGCGGCTTGACGTCAGGAACGCAATCGGTTAAAATAGTATTATAGCTTCGCCTCAGTGACATACTGAATCCGTGGAGGTGATGCCATGAAGGCGAAGCGAAGGCGCGTGAATGACGCGGTCAGCGAAGAGCCAGCCGTCGCGTCTGCCACCGAATGCACCGGGTTGATGCCGGCCCTGCCGGACGATGCGGCTCAGGATGCGGCGGAAGCGGCGCTGTACGGCATTCACGCGGCGAAGGACGCGGAAAAGTAGAAGCACAATCGTGGCGCGGCCGGTTGGCCGCGCCGAAGGAAGGGAGAGATTACCATGGAAAAGCGGCTCAGGCGGCTGCTGGCCGCAGTCCTCGCGTTGTTGCTGGCACTGGGCAGCCTGACCCTCGCTGGGGCGGAGGACGACTGGCGGGATCAGCTCAGAAAGCTCTACGGACTGACGGATGACGCACAAACCGATCCGCAGCCGGAACCGACAGAACAGAACAAGGCTGCGTTTCAGCTGCCGGTCACCGATCCCCAGCAAATCGTCAATTACCTGGAGAAGTACGGGAAGCTGCCGGAGAACTTTATCACCAAGAAAGAGGCCCAAGCCCTGGGCTGGGACAGCTGGTACAACTACGTGGGCGAGGTCGCCCCGGGCAAGAGCATCGGCGGCGACCGCTTCGGCAACTATGAGCGCCAGCTGCCGTCGAAGAAGGGGCGAACCTGGTACGAGTGCGACGCCAACTATCGCGGTAAAGAGAGAGGCGCGGAACGGGTGCTGTTCAGTTCGGACGGGCTCTATTACTACACCGATGACCACTACAGAACATTTACACAGATGTATCCGGAGGAATAGACGATGATCGTATTGGATGGAAGACGCATGGATGACCGTGACGGGCTGCACGGGGAGCTGAAGCGGAAGCTGTCGCTTCCGGAATACTACGGAGAGAACCTGGATGCCCTCAACGACTGCCTCGGCGAGCGTCGGGAGCGGGAGTTGATCGTCATCGAGCACGCCGGCGCGCTGCTGGAGGGCTGCGAGGACTATGCCCTGGGCCTGCTGCGGGTGTTCGCGGACAACGGCGTACAGGTACTGCTGGACTGATCAAGCACTTATATCTAGGCGATTGTAAAAGTCCGCAGAAAATATAGTGGTATTTCTACATCTATAGTATAGAAATATCGATAATGACAGCTTGTTTTTCTTGCTGAAGCGGAGAAAAATAAGCTGCCTGAGTCTCTGTAAGCACCTGCTTTTATTGAATTCTTTGACATTTACAATCGGCTAACTTATATCATAAAGGAGGATACACATGAGCAATATACCGACCCCTCACATCAACGCCCCGGAGGGCGCCTTCGCGCGCACGGTGCTGATGCCCGGCGATCCGCTACGGGCCAAGTTTATCGCGGAAAACTTCCTTGAGGACGCCCAACTGGTGAACAACGTGCGCGGCGTGCACGGCTATACAGGCCAGTACAAGGGCAAGCGGGTCTCCGTGATGGCCTCGGGCATGGGCATGCCGTCCATTGGCATCTATTCCTACGAGCTGTTCAACTTCTATGGCGTGGACAACATCATCCGCATCGGCTCCGCCGGGGCGATGACCGACAAGCTGAAGCTGCGGGACGTGGTCGCCGCCATGAGCACCTACACCGATTCCAACTACGGCGCCCAGTTCGGCTACCGGGGCACGCTGGCCCCCTGCTGCTCCTATGCGCTGCTGCGCGGGGCGGTGGAAGCGGCGGCCAGGCTGGGCTATAACCTGGTACCCGGCCCCATCGCGTCCCACGACGGCTTCTACAGCCAGGGTGATTACAATTCCACGCCGATCCTGCAAAAGCTGGGCGTGCTGTGCGTGGAGATGGAGGCCTACGCGCTGTACCTGAACGCCGCGGCGGCGGGGAAGAACGCGCTGGCGCTGCTGACCATCTCCGACAGCCTGGTCACCGGCGAATCGCTGCCCGCCGAGGAGCGGCAGACCACCTTTACCCACATGATGGAGATCGCGCTGGAGATTGCCTGACAGACAGAGAGAGGACGCCCGTATGATCCGCAGATTTCTTGCCATCCTATTGTTCGCGTTATTGACCGCTTCCGCTTACGCCAGTGCCAACGAACCAAGCGAATTGGGGATGGACGCGGTTCCCGAGAATTTTGTTTTCGAGGACGATCCCGGGCTTCCTGAGCTGGATCCAGAGCTGGACGCATGCCTTGACGCGCTGACTCTCGACGATTTCGACACCGATCTCGTTTCAACAGATCCCGAGGCTTCGCAGGATGAACCGCGGGCGCCTGTCCTCAATGATTCAAAGCCGATGCCCGACTACGAGGGCGTGTCGCGGGAACTCACCCTTAACAAGGACAGGTCTTTTACCCTGTTCGCGTATGATGTCTTGTATATTACGGTGCCTTCCGGCCCACTCAAAACCGTCAGCGTCGACAATGAAGACAGCGTGACCTTGTTTTACGACGAGGGCGACTATAAAATTACCGTCTCGAGTGCAATAAGGCCCAAACGGTTACACTGCGCTTCCCGGCCGAAGCTCTGTATTGCACGGGCCTGAAGCTCTCCGGGATACCGGCGAGCCAGCTGCGCTTCCGGCTGTTCGGCAACCCCGTCGCGGTCAGCGACAGCGGATCCATCGCCTATCGCTCGACCGACATTCCCCTCTGCGACGCATCTGCCGACAAAAACCCGGTTACCTACCGGGCACTGCTGGTATCCGAGAACGACTTTTATTTTTCGGATGAACCCGATGATTTTTGGGGCTGGGAACGTACCACCCGCAACCGGGGCGACGTCATCCGAATGAACAGAATGCTGAAGCGTGTCAGGACCCCCAACGGCAGTCGCTATGCCGTGAAGGTGCAGCACAACACCTCGCACGACCAACTGGTTCGTCTCATCACGCAGACCTTTGCCGATGCGGATGAGAACGACGTCTCGCTGTTCTTTATCGCCACCCATGGAGACAGCTCCGATGACGCCTCCGACGACATGGCCGGCGCGCTGGTCATGGCCTCGGCCACCGAGGTCTATCCAGAGGATTTTCCCCTGTACGAGCTCCGTGACCTTTTGTTGAAGGTTCCGGGCAAGGTCATCGTGATCCTGCAAAGCTGTGGGTCCGGCGCGGCGATTTACGCCAATGGCGGTTTATCCTCCAATCTTAGCCGGGCGGCAGAGGCATTTGATTCAAAAGCGATCCGTCTGTTCCAGGCGGCTGACCCCGGCATTGCCACGCCAGTTGCCAACACGGGTGAATTGCGTGTCGAAAACAAATTCTATGTGCTCTGCGCGTCCGCGTACAGGGAATTAAGCTGGGGCGACGAACCAGAATCCGGCAGCGGAAACGGCTCCAACATGTTCACAGACTGGTTGCTCGCAGGCGTGGGGAAACCAGGAAATATGCCCGCCGATGTGAGATACGCCGGCAATAAAAACGGCATGGTGGATTTGCACGAGCTGTATCGCTACATCTCCGGCGAGGGCGATCATTGCCCCGCTTATGGCGCGGGCGGCATGTACTACCAGCACGTCCAGGTTTATCCGGCAGACCTGCGATTCGCCTTGTTCAGGTAGCGACGGATGCCTGCTTTGTCGTTCGTAGGTGACGGTGGTGGTGGTAGTGGTGGTGGTGGCGACTGATAGTCGCCGCTACAGTCGCCGCTACAGTCGCCGCTACAGTCGCCGCTACAAGTCGCCGCTACGGACAGAAAAATACCGCACAAATAAGGCGGGCAGACGCGCCGCCCTGTTGTGCGGTATTTTCTTAAGGAATTACAGCTTCACAACCTCCACCACCGTCAGCGCGTTGCCTTCCACGGTGAAGCGCACGTCGTATCCGGCGAAGGCGACGCCATAGCGCCGGGAGGCTTCGCCATGGCGGTAGCCGGGACGCGGGTCCTGGGCCAGCACCTCGATCAGCGCCTGCCGCTTGTCCGGCGGTATTTCGCCCAGCAGGGCCTCGGGGAAATCCACGTCCAGGCGCTCGTAGCGAATGCCGTCGGTAAAGCCGCCGGTGGCCTCCGGGTGGCAGTCGGCATAGGGGATGTAGGGCTTGATATCGAATATGGGCGTACCGTCCATCAGGTCCGCCCCAGCCACGCGGAGCAACGGCCCCTGGGGACCGGACAGCTCTATACCCTCCAGCTTGACGCAGGTGAGCCCCAACGGGTTGGGCCGGAAGGGGGATCGGGTGGCAAAGACGCCCATGCGCCGGTTCCCGCCCAGCCGGGGCGGCTTGACCGTAGGCGAGAAGCCGTCCATCACCGATTCCGAGAACAGCCAGATCAGCCAGAGGTGGCTGTAGCCCTCCAGCCCGCGCAGGGCGGTGGCGTCCCGGTATTCCGGCTCAAAGGTGACGGTGGCCTTCAGCGCCTCCACCAGGCCGCCCTGGCGGGGAATGCCGAACTTGGACGGGAAATCGGTGTGGATGGTGGCGATGGTCTTCAGCGGTTGCACGACCGTCAGCGCTCCTTGCCCAGGAAGAACAGGGCCACGGTGCCCGGGCCGGAATGGGCGCCGATGACCGGACCGACATAGTTGATGACGATGTCCTTCACGCCGAAGCGGGCGCGCATGATGTCCGCCAGGTAGTTCGCGTCCGCCAGGCAGTCTCCGTGGGAGATGAACACGGTCTGAATGCCCAGGTCTACACCCAGCCTTTCGGCATGGTCCGCCAGCGCCTTCAGGGATGCCTTGCGCCCCCTGGCAGTGCCCACCTTGATCAGGTGGCCCTCGTTGTCCACGTGCATGACGGGTTTGATGCTCAGCATGCTGCCCACGATGGCGGTGGCCCCGGAGATGCGTCCGCCCCGCTTGAGGAACATCAGGTCGTCGATGGTGAACCAGTGGCACAGGTGCAGCTTGTTGTCCTCAATGTAATCACGAACCTGCTCGATGGTGCGCCCCTGCTGCTTCTGCTTCCAGGCCAGATAGACCAGCAGCCCCTGTCCCATGGAGGCGCAAAGGGAATCCACCGCGTAGATCCTGCGCTCGGGATAGCGCTCGGCCAGCTCCCGGGCAGCCGATGCCCCGGCGTCAAAGGTGCTGCTCAGGCCCGAGGAGAAGCCGATGTACAGTATGTCCTTTCCCTCGCGCAGCAGCGCTTCCATGGCGCCTATGAAGTCGTTGAAGTTGACGGCAGAGGTCTTCGCCGGGCATTTGGTGCGCAGCTTCGCATAGATCTCGCTGAAGGCGATCTCCCGCTCGTCCAGGTAGTTGACATATTTCTGGCCGTCCACATCCACATAGAGGGGAAGGACGGAAAGCTCCATTTTTTCCGCCAGTTCAGCGGGAAGGTCACAGGAAGAGTCAGTCATGAGTACATAGTCAGACATGCGTCGTACCTCCCAATATGCATAGTCAGCAACATCCATATTTCACATTATAGCATGATTTATCCGCCTTGTCTTTGCAAATCACCGGATTTAAAGGTTTTGTAATGAATGAAGGGTGAGAAAGGGACGGGATGGCATGCGCTGCCAAGGCTTGGCGATTTCACAGAAAATTATCCCTGGAAAGGTATTGCATTTGCCGTTGCATTATGCTATAATATCATCCGTTGGTTGATTCGGAGTTGACCGCTCTGAATTGCAAAACTGAATATGGAGAAGTCGCCTAGCTTGGTCGAGGGCGCACGACTGGAAATCGTGTAGGCGTCAAAAGCGTCTCGAGGGTTCGAATCCCTCCTTCTCCGCTCAATCATGTGGCAATTTGGAGACATTGTCGCGCGCAAGAAACCCCCGATTTATCGGGGGTTTCTTCTGCCTTTGCAAACACCCCGCCCCGTTTGAGGCCTTTTGCAAGTAATACTGTTCTCATTTTATCAGGCTTCCCGTGTTGCGTAGCCCGGTGCACTCCTGTTAATACAAAAATCACGGGACCTCTTGCCACTCTACTCCGTTCAAGCTATAATATATTTATAATGTTTGAAGGCGGTGCCGATATGGATAATGTTCAGCAGAGAAATGCTGTTAAGCAGTTTGTCAAGGACTGGACCGGGCGCGGTGATGAGAAACAGGATGCTCAGAACTTCTGGCGGCAGTTGCTCCAGAAGGTTTTTGGCGTCGAGGACCCGGAAAAGGCCATGTCCTTCGAATACAAGGTAAAAAACGACCAGACCGGAACCACTATCTTTATCGACGGCTATATCCACGCGACCAGCGTCCTGATCGAGCAGAAGAGCCTGGATGTCGACCTCAAAAAAGGCTATAAGCAAAGTGACGGGAGCCTCCTGTCGCCCTTCCAGCAAGCACGGCGTTATGCCGGTCTTCTTCCGCATAACATGAACCCCCGCTGGATCGTGGTTTCCAATTTCCGGGAATTTCATATCCATAACATGAACCAACCCAATGCCGAGCCTGAGATCGTCAGGCTGGCCGATCTGGAGAAGGAATACCATCGCCTGGGCTTCCTCGTCGATACCGGCAATGAGAATCTTAAAAAGGAAATGGAGATTTCCATCAAGGCTGGCGAGCTGGTCGGGCGGCTTTATGACGCTTTCTATAAGCAGTATAAGGACCCGGAGAGCGAACGGGCGCAGAAGAGCCTGAACGCCCTGTGCGTCCGACTGGTGTTTTGCCTCTATGCCGAGGATGCCGGAATATTCGGCAAGCGCCTCATGTTCCACGATTACATGAAGGACCGTGGACAGAAGAATGCCCGCCGCGCCCTGATTGATCTGTTTAAGGTGCTCGACCAGACCGAGGATGATCGCGACCCCTATCTGAAGGAGGATGACCCCGAGCTGGCGGCGTTCCCCTATGTAAACGGCGGCTTATTCTCTGATGAAAACATCGAGATCCCGGCGCTGAACGAAGAAATCTTCGAGCTTCTGCTGGCCAAGGCGTCCGAGGACTTTGACTGGAGCGAGATCAGCCCTACCATCTTCGGCGCTGTGTTCGAGTCGACCTTGAACCCGGAAACCCGTCGCAAGGGCGGCATGCACTATACCTCCATCGAGAACATCCATAAGGTGATCGATCCGCTGTTCCTTGATGCCCTCAAGGCCGAGTTCGAGGAAATCAAGGCCATTGGCGTTGACCGTACCCGGAAGCAGCAACTGACCGTGTTCCAGGACAAGCTGGCGTCACTCACTTTCCTCGATCCCGCCGCCGGTTCGGGCAACTTCCTGACTGAGACTTACCTCTGCCTGCGCCGGCTGGAGAACGAAGTGATCTCCGAGCTTACAGGCGGTCAGATCATGCTCGGCCTGGTTCACAACCCCATCAAGGTCTCCATTACCCAATTCTATGGCATCGAGATCAACGACTTTGCCGTTACCGTGGCGAAGACGGCGCTTTGGATCGCGGAGAGCCAGATGATGAAGGAAACAGAGGATATCGTCCACATGACCCTCGACTTCCTCCCCCTGACCACCAACGCGACGATTATCGAAGGCAATGCCTTGCGGCTGGATTGGAACGAGGTCGTACCGAAGGAGAAGCTGAACTATATCATGGGCAATCCGCCGTTTGTGGGACAAAGTTACAGAAGCAAAGAACAGGCTGCAGAGGTAAAGGAAGTATTTGGAAAGAATCCCAAATCAGGCAAATTAGACTATGTTGCAGCCTGGTATAAAAAAGCCTCTGACTATATTGCTGGAACAATAATAGAGGTTGCTTTCGTTTCAACAAACTCGATTTCGCAAGGTGAACAAGTTGCGATCCTGTGGCAGGAATTAAGGGAAGACTCAATCAACTTTGCATATAGAACATTTGTCTGGACGAGCGAATCATACGATAAGGCGGCGGTACATTGTATCATCATCGGTTTTGCCGCCTATGATAAGAAACCCAAGTATCTATTCGAAGGAGACAGAAAAAAAGAAGTTGAGCACATAAACGGGTACTTGCTGGATGGCCCTGATCTTTTCATCAAAGCTCGTGGAGTACCTAATTCTCCCGATATGCCTAAGATGACACAGGGAAACAAACCTGTCGATGGTGGAAATTTGATCTATTCGACTGTGGAGAGAGATGAGTTTATATCGCGCCACCCTGATAAGGCCTGGCTCTTGAAACGGTACATTGGCTCAAATGATTATATTAACAATAAGGAACGATACTGCCTTTGGCTTAAAGGGGTTGCTCCAGACGCATATCGCAGTATTCCAGAGATCATGGCCAGAATTGCCGCTGTCGTTGAAGCCCGGCAAAGTAGTCCAACGCCTAGCTTTAGGGCAGCAGCATCAACTCCAATGCTGTTCGCAGAAATTCGTCAACCAGAGGGCGATTTCCTTGCAATACCTGAAGTGTCTACTGAAAGACGCCGTTATATTCCTATTGGATATTTGAACAGTGACGTTGTACCGAGCAATAAGCTCTATATTCTGCCATCAGCAAGTCCATATATGTTCGGCGTTATGATCTCAAACGTCCATATGGCTTGGATGAGAACCGTCTGTGGACGAATGAAGAGCGACTATAGTTATTCACCAGCCGTCTACAACAACTTCCCCTGGCCTAATCCGACTGACGCACAGCGGGCTAAAATAGAGAAGACTGCACAGGGAATCCTTGATGCTCGCGCTCTTTATCCGAATGCCAGTCTCGCTGATCTCTACGACGAGCTGACCATGCCCCCGGAGCTTCGCACAGCCCACCAGCGCAACGACCGTGCCGTCATGGAAGCCTATGGCATGAGCATTAAGGATACGACGGAAAGCTCCTGCGTCGCAGAATTGATGCGGCTCTATCAGGAAATGACCAAGGGAAAATAAGCCCGTCTCTCCCCAAAATTGTCTGTACCCGGTCTGCGCAGCCGCTTGCAAGGCGACTACGTTGGCCGGGTATCAGTGAGAGAGGGGATATATGTAGAACAGCCCTGCCTGAGCTGATGATATTATTCTACAAGGGGATTATGAACCAGTAATAAACTGTAACTGTTACTGTCCTGTACCACAAATTTTGATTTGTCGCGGAGATGGGGAGCCCTATCCCCCGCTGCGCGGGTACTTCCCCACTGCGGTGGGGAAGCTAAAGAACCGATTGCCATGCGCAATATAAGCTTCCCCACCGCAGTGGCATCGAGCGCCCGGAAAACAGTCCAGTGGACTGTTTTCAGTGGTTCGAGCGCCCGGAAAACTCTCCGGTGGAGAGTTTTCAGCGAGAACGGGTCGGCAGACCCCTGTCGATGGGGCCGGTAGGCCCGTGGAGAAGTGGCCCGAAGGGCAATGTCATCAACTTAAGGAAAAAATACCTGCCGTCGCGCCCAAAAGGCTTCCCCTTGAGGGGAAGCTGTCTGCGAAGCAGACTGAAGAGGTGTCNNGACCCGCTGCGCCGCGAAGCAAGTCCTTTAGGGCGCGGCCCACCTTCCCCTCCAAGGGGAAGGCTTTTGGAGACCGCACAGCTTAAGTTGATGACATTGGCCCGAAGGGCCGATAGGGCTTCCCCCCGTCCCCCTGACAAATCAGGTTTTGCATGCGACAGTAACAGTTACAATAAACTATATAATGTATGCTACACGGGAAGCTCAAGAAAGCCAGAGATTCATTTCCTGCCGGTATTTTTTGACACAATAACGTTATATGTTTCCTGTTTTTCCCTGTTTACCATAAATCATGAGGGTATCACGAAAGCGATACCCTCGTATTGCTATAGAAGAAAAAAATCACATATCAAACATACTCATCTGCACATGCTTTTCCGGAAAGGCATGGATAAACGCGAAGCACTCCTCCGGGGTGGACAGCATGCCGCTGGCCGCGCAGATCCTGTTGAAGGCACTTTGTAGCGCCTTCGCGTTCGGGCTGGGCAGTTCATAGGCCTTGCCGTATTGCCGGATATAGCGGGCCTTCAGGCCGGGAAAGTGCCTGTCCAGCGCCGCGTAATAGTATTCCCGGTCGCCGTCCCGGAGCGTCAGCCCCATGCCGAAATCAATGACGCCCTTTACGCCGACCCGAACGCATTCCTTCAGGATCGCCGTGATGTTTTCTTCCGTGTCGTTGATGTAGGGCAGTATAGGCATCAGCCATACCACCGTGGGAATGCCCCTTTCCTGCAGCTGGGCCAGCACCTCGATACGGCGCTTCGTGTTGCACACGTTGGGCTCCAGCACCGAACACAGTGCGTCGTCATAGGTCGTCAGGGTCATCTGCACGACGCATTTGGCGGATCGGTTGATCTCGTCCAGCAGGTCGATGTCCCGGAGGATGCGATCCGATTTCGTCTGGATCGCCGCGCCAAAGCCGTTGTTCAATATGATCTCCAGGCATCTGCGCGTCAGGCCCAGCGTCGCCTCGCAGTGCATGTACGGGTCCGACATCGAACCGGTGCCGATCATGCATTTTTGTCTTTTGGATCTCAGGGCTTTCTCCAGCAGCGCCGGCGCGTTCTGCTTCACCTCGATATCCTCGAAGGGATGGGTAAACTGGTAACACCGGCTTCGGCTGTCGCAGTAAATGCAGCCGTGGGTGCAGCCGCGGTAGATATTCATGCCGCAATGCCCTCGGGTGCCGGTCAGCAGGCCCTTCGCGTTTACAAAATGCATGTTATCCCGGTTTCCTTTCGAGATTTTTATCTGTTCTGTCATGGCGACAGATTGCTGGCGCTGCGGTGGGGGCATGTGTCGTGGCGGCAGATTGCCGACGGTACGGTGGGGGCATCTGCCGCCATAGAAAGCGCACAGCCATCCAGGGCGAACAATTACCGGCGGTTCTTCATCATGACGTTGGCTACCAGCGAACCGAGTGCCGCGATGACGAGCAGCGAGATGAGCATCGTGAAGCCCAGACCCTTCTGGTGCAGGCTGATCACGTTCATCATGTTTCCGAAAAGTATGAAGTCCACCGCCAGCACCAGCAACGCCTTGTTGTGGCCCTCGACCCACGGACGAAGGGGCTTCGCCTTGATGGCGAAGGGCAGGAAGATCACCGCAAGGCCGAAGATCGATGCCGACGCGGCCACGAAGAACCAGTCGCCGCGGGTGTACAGGGCGCACACGGCCAGCAGTATCACGAGGCTTCCGCAGAAGGCGCACAGCGTCCAGAACAGCTTGTTTTCCGGCACCATGACCGGCACGACGGTCAGGGAGGCCACCACCAGCATGGCCGCGACAACGATGTAGAACCAGTCCAGCGTCCTTCCTGAGGTCAGGTTCACGATCAGGCAAATCAGTATCGGGATCATGAAGAGTGCCGAGATCATGCTGCCCGTGGCGGCGGAGCGGCGCTTGAAGCGCCGGGCCTGGTCCCTGATGACCAGGGACTTCTCGTTTTTGAGGGCGCTCTCCGCTTCGCTGGCGCGGATATCCTCCAGGTACGCCGCGCAGTCTGGGCAGGTCTTCAGGTGCTCGTCTATGATCTCACGGCTCGACGCGCTGCATACGCTGTCGACGTACAGCGGCAGTATGTCGCGGACGATCTCACATTCCTTATTCATCATCGTTCTCCATCCTTTCCTTCAGCTTCGCGCGGGCGCGATGAAACGTGACGCGGGCCCAGTTTTCGGTCTTGCGGAAGATCTGGCCGATCTGCGCGAAGGAGAGCTCGCCGAATACCCGAAGCTCGAATACCTCCCGATAGGGCTCCTCCAGCGCGTGAAGCGCCATGTGCACCCGGAAGGAATCGTCCTTCTCCACGGCGGTCTGCTCCACGGCCTTTTCCCGGGCGACGGCCTCCTCAGGCAACTCGCCGAAGCGGCCCTGCCTGCGCTGTTCGTCGATGGCCAGGTTCCTGGCGATGGCGCACAGCCAGGTGACCTCGTCGGATTCGCCCCGGAAGCTGTTCAGCTTCGAAAAGGCCCGGAAGAAGGTCTCCTGGGTGATCTCCTCCGCCTGGTGGCGGTCGCGAGTCAGCGTCATGACATAGGAAAACACCCGCATGTAACAGGCTTCGTAGAGCCGCTCACAGGCCGCGTTGTCCACGTTTCGTCACCCCCTCTCGCTTGTTTCTGTCGGTTGGACGGGGATGGGGAGGGTTCGTTACAGTGAATTATAGATTTAACATTGTGCCGCCAGCTGTTCCACGTGCAGGCGCTTGAGCAGTATGACGTATACCGCGCTGGACAGCGCCCAGGTGAAGGGATAGATCCAGAAGGCCAGGCGAATGTCGTGCAGGGCCTGACCGAGGGTGAACAGCACCAGTATGCGAACCGCGCACCAGCAGGTCAGCATGATGACCATGGGCGTCACCGGCTTGCCGAGCCCGCGCATCACCGCCGAGGCCACGTGGGAGAAGCCAACCAGGCAGTAAAACAGGCCGCAGACCCTGGCGCGGCCCGTGCCGAAACGTATGACCTCGGGGTTCCGGTTGAACAGCCCGATGATCTGGGGGGCCAACAGGAATACCACGATGCCGATCAGGCTGATGGTCGCGATGGTGCAGCCCAGCCCGAAGCGGATGCCCCGGCGCACGCGGTCGTATTCCCGCGCGCCCATGTTCTGGGAGACGAAGGTGGTGACGGCCATCTGGAACGCCGTCACAGGCAAAAAAGCGAAGCCCTCCACCTTGGTGGACGCGCCGATGCCCGCCATGGCCAGGCTGCCGAAGGAATTGATGTAGGACTGTATCAGCAGGTTGGACAGGTCGATCACGCAGGCCTGGAGCGCCGTGGGCAGGCCGTTGCGCACGATATAGCGCAGGTTCTCCGGGTCGATGCGCACCTTCCGGGGGTCCACGCGGATGCTGCTTTCAACGCGCAGCAGCCGGGTGGCAACCAACAGCATGCTCAAAAACTGGGAGATGATGGTGGCATAGGCTGCGCCTTCTACGCCCATGTGGAACGCTGCCACGAACAGCACATCCAGCGCCACGTTTACCAGCGAGCTGATGATCAGGTAGAGCAGGGGATGTCGGCTGTCGCCGGAGGCCTGGAGGATGCCCACCAGCATGTTGTACATCACCAGTCCTGTGGACCCGGCAAAATAGATGCACAGGTACTTGGCGGATTCGGTGAACACCTCCGGCGGCGTGCCCATCCAGCGGAGCATCGTGGGGGTGATGGCCACGCCCAGCACCGATACCAGTACGCTGAACACCAGGCCCATGGCCACCGTGGTGTGCACGGCCAGGGAGGTCTGAACGGGGTCGTTTGCCCCGATGTGCCGGGCGATGACCACGCCCGCACCGGTGGCAAAGCCCATGAAAAAGCCGATAAAGAGATAGGTAAAGGCGCCGTTGGAGCTCACCGCCGCCAGCGCGTTCTCACCCAGGTAGTTCCCGACGATCAGTGAATCCGCCGTGTTGTAGAGCTGTTGGAACAGGTAGCCAATGAAGATCGGTATGGCAAAGCCGATGATCTTGCGGCGGATGCTGCCCTTGGTCAATAGTCGGTCCATAATTGCCTCCAGCGACATATTTTGACAATGCCTATTATATCAATATCAGCTGGGTCAATCAACTGTTTTTATGTTGCGGACCGGTATTGCGGACCGGTATTGGTGGCACGTAAGTTGCTGTTCGTCCTATGACACTATGATCGTTCAATACAATTCGCAAAACTGTCATTTCCGATAAGTGCCCTTGCAATGCTGCTGCTTACCAGCCGCATGATGCTTTCTTGGGAGGCGCCAAAGCTCAATAGATTGATGCTGCCATACCATACGATACTGCCATCGATGATGATGGATTTGGAACGGAAATGCCATGCGCATGCAACAGAGCTTTCAACATGCTGTTTTCTGCCCGCAATTGTTCCAGCTCCAGCGTGAGTTCATCGGAAGAGAGCATTTCCATCCTCCTCTGCCGGGTATGGTTTGTTCAGGCGCATCCTGCAAAGAATGAGCTATCAGAGACGTCTGAATCGCATTGGTTCAGCCATAGCATGGATTTATGCGGACTGCCGGCGGATCAGCCGGGCGGCGAGCAGCAGGCTTCTTTGCCCGACGGTCTGCTTCTCGATCACGTTTCTCAATTGAAGGAAAGCGGTATTCCCGATCCGCTCCAGGGGCTGGTCGATCGTGGTCAGGGTGGGGGAGACGAAGGCGGCGAAGTCGTAATTGTCGAAGCCTACGACGGCGATATCCCGGGGGATGCGCAGGCCCGCCTCGGAAATGGCGCGGCACACGCCCAGGGCGATGTGGTCGCTCTGGCAGAATATGCCGTCAGGGGCCGGATCGAGGCGCAGTAGCTCGGCGGCGATATCGCAGCTGTGCCCGATGTCCCAGTCACCGGTCTTCACCAGGCGAAGATCCACCGACATGCCGGCGTCGATCAGCGCGCGCTGGTAGCCGGAGAAGCGCTTGGTCATGGGAATGGAGTTGATCGGGCCGCTGAGCATGGCGATGCGGCGCTTTCCCAGGGAGAGCAGGTGCTGGGTCGCGATATAGGCGCCCTGCTGATCGTCGGTGTTGACGCTCGCGGCGCCGTCGCTGGTATAGCAGTAGGCATACACCACAGGGAAGGGCAGGGGCGGCATGATCCCGGTGACGTCCCGGGGATACTGGGAGATGTAGATGGCGCCCAGCGTCGCCGCGTCCAGCTGGGGCAGCAGTCCCTCCAGCCGCCGGCGCATCTGCTCCCGGGGCGGGTTGAAGTCCTCCGGGCCGTGGATGATGTCCAGGTTGTACAGCTTGACCTGATACCCGCCTTCCTCTGCGGCGCGACAGATGCCCTCCGCGATCTTGGTGCAGAAGATGACGGACAGCGTCTCGACGATCACCGCGATGCCCCTGTGGGGCTGGGCGACGCGGATGCGACTGAAGTCGTAGCCCATGCGGGTCGCCACTTCGAGGATCTGCTTGCGCCTGGCGTCGCTGACGCGCCCCTTTCCGGACAGGGCGTTTGAAACCGTGGCGGTGGAAAGGCCCGTTTCCCGGGCGATATCGCTGATCGTAATCATAATCCTATCACCACCATCCATTATAGCCCCCGGCCCGGAAAAAGGCAATACAAACATGTTAAACGCAGGTTAGAACTTAATCAAATTAATCATGGAATTGTGATTATTTCCCATTGCTATTTTGTCGCCGAAGATGTATGCTTATGGCAGTCAGGTTCGGGAGGGATCTCTATGGAAGAAGGGTTGACCATTCGCATTCCCGCGCGCTTCGCCTCCGCCGGACAGTTTCTGGCGCAGCCGGGGTGGACGCATCCCAAGCGCGTGCTGGATACGACGGTATTGATCGTGGTGGAAGGCGGACGCTTCGGCCTGTCGGTGGACGGCAGGGCGCACGTCCTCGAGGCGAACCAGGCGCTGCTCCTGCCGGCAGGTCTGGCGCATGGGGGCTTCCACTGCGACGACGAGGCGCCCGCGCGGTATTACTGGGCGCACTTTGAGCAGGGACAGGGCGCGGGCGGACAGGCGCTGCAGCTGGGCCTGGGGCCGGTCGAGCTGACGGACATCGCCTTCAGCCGCATCGCCAACGGCTTTCACCAGCTGCTCAATGAGAACAGCCTGCCCTCGGGGGACGGCCTGCTGTGCGATTACATGCTCTCGCTGATCCTGCTGGAGCTGCAGCGGGAGGGGCGACAGACCCAGAAGAGCGCCGTGACCAGCCGGATGCTGGAGTACATACGGCTGCACTGCTATGAAAAGCTGACCCTGCAGGACCTGTCCCGGGCGCTGGGCTACAGCGAGGATTATCTTTCCCGGCTGTTTCACGAGAGCGCCCGCTGCTCCTTTCGCAGCTACATCCACCAGCTGCGTTTGGCGCGGGCCAAGCGGGAGCTGTTGGGCAGCGTCAAATCCATCCAGCAGATCGCCGAGTCTTGCGGCTACAGCAACGCGAAATTCTTCAGCACGGTGTTTTTGAAGCAGGAGGGGGTCACACCCTCCGCCTACAGGAACCTTTACGGCGGACTCCACCAGAACAATGCTTAACGGCAGGCTACGTTAAGCTGAACATACGCCGAAAACAGAAACCATTTTCCGCAAATGATACCTATACATGAATATTAATCAATGCTATAATCAAGCCGACAAGATGCGAGAAACGATTGGACAGAGTGGATGAAATCCGCGGCTGAAAATCGAGCGAAGCATCAAAAACAGAAAGGAAGCGTGAACCATGAAGAAGCTGCTGAGTATCCTGTTGGCCCTGTCCCTGCTGCTGATGCTGATCCCGGCCATGGCCGAGGAGCCGATCACCCTGACCTTCTCGAGCTGGGGCGATGCCGCCGAGAAGGCGATCCTGGAGGGCGCCCTGGCCAGATTCACCGAAGAGACCGGCATCAACGTGGAATACCTGTACACCCCCGAGGACTACGTGACCAAGATGACCACGATGGCCGCCGCCAACGAGCTGCCGGACGTGGGCTACCTCTCCGAGCCGATCGTCGTCCAGTGGGCAAACGAGGGCATGCTGAAGGACCTGACCCCCGCGCTGGAGAGCGGCAACGTGGACGCCAAGATGGACAGCAACAAGTTCATCGACAAGAACGGCAAGGTGGTCGGCGTGTCCGTGGCCGACGAGGTCGTCATGATCTTCTACAACCCCACCTATTTCGACCAGATGGGCGTCGCCTATCCGCCGTCGAAGGCCGAGGACGCCTGGACCTGGGAGGAGTTCGTCGATGTCTGCCGCCAGCTGACCGTGGACGTCAACGGCAAGCACCCCGGCGAGGAGGGCTTCGACCCGGACAACATCAAGACCTACGCCGTCAAGATGGACGACCGCGACTACGTGTATGAGTCCTTCCTGTACTCCAACGACACCGGGCTGTTCACCGAGGACGGCAAGGGCATTGCGCTGTACGAGGATCCGGCAGTCGAGGTGTTCCAGGCCATCGCCGACCTGGTGAATGTCGAGCACGTCATGCCCTCCGCCGAGGACGCCGCCAACAACATGGACATGAGCGCTTGCTTCCTGAGCAATTCCTGCGCCATGGTGGTCAGCGGCCAGTGGAACTTCCAGTCCATGGCCATCGCCGCCGAGGAGGACGGCATCACCTACGACGTGGGCGTGCTGCCCTACTTCAAGGCGCCCAAGACCGCGAACACCGGCACCCCCGTGGTCGTGTTCCGCGACACCAAGCACTACGACGAGGCGCTGCTGCTGGCCTCCTACATCATGAACACCGATTTCGTGATGGACTTCATCAACTCCGGCCTGTGGATGCCGGTTTCCGAGGACTGGTATACCGACGAGGCGCTGATCGACAAGTGGATGACCGAAGGCGTGCATCCGGCCCACTATCGCGAGGCCTGCATCGACTGGGCGCTGAACAACACCCATCCCTCGGCCTACTTCACCTACGGTTGCATCCAACAGCTGGAGGACCTGTACATCCCCGCCCTGGACAACGTGCTGCTGGGCACCGAGACCGCCAAGGACGCCATGGAGGGCATCCGGGGCGAACTGGACAAGGTGATGGCGGACTACCTGGCCAGCATTTCCTGACCTGTCGATACGGTTGAAGGGTGGGGGCCGACGGCCCCCACTCTCTATTGGAAATATCCCCCGAAAGAGGTGTAACCATCATGAAAGGGACTGGAAATGCCGATCTCGGACGCCCGAGGATGTCCGTGATGAAGCGAAACGAGGCCATCGCGGGATACGTGTTCATGCTGCCGTTGCTGCTGGGCATCGTGTTTTTGACCTACGGCCAGTTCGTCTACAGCCTCATCATATCCTTCACGGACAAGAGCGTGTTCGGAACGGCGAATTTTGTGGGCCTTCAAAATTACGTGAAGCTGCTGCGCGAGGATTTCTTCTTCTGGAAGTCCATCAAGGCGACGGTGCTGTATGCCTTTGGCTCCGTCGTCGCCACCCAGCTGACGGCGCTGGCGATCGCGATCCTGCTGAACAATCGGAACATAAAGGGCAAGGCCTTCTTCCGCACCATATTCTATGTGCCCTCCATCGTGCCGGCGGTGGCCTCCTGCCTGCTGTGGATGTGGATGTTCAACCCGGATTTCGGGCTCTTCAACGCCGCGCTGAAGCTGCTGGGCCTGCCCACCAGCAAGTGGATCTACGCGGAAAACACCGCGGTGCCCTCGCTGGTGCTGATGAGCGCCTGGGCCTGCGGCGCGCCGATGGTCATCTACCTCTCCGGGCTGGCCAACGTGTCCCCGACGCTGCTGGAGGCCGTGGACATCGACGGCGGCGGCGCATGGACGAAGTTCATCCACATCACGATTCCGATGATCTCGCCGGTGCTGTTCTACAACACGCTGATGGGCATCATCGCCGGCTTCATGACCTTCACCAACAGCTACGTCATGACGGAGGGCGGGCCGAACAACGCCACGCTGTTCGTCAACTACCTGATCTACCGGGACGCCTTCCAGTACAACGAGTTCGGCTATGCCAGCGCCCTGGCCTGGATCGTGTTCATCGTGCTTGCGATATGCACGCTGGTGATCTTCAAGTTCTTCGGAAAGAAGGTGTATTACGGTGGCGCAGACCAGTGACGTGAAAGCCATGAAGCTGAACAAAAAGAAGCTCCGCTTCTCCACGGTCATACTGTATATCATATTGATCGCCGGAACCCTCGTGTGCCTGGTGCCGCTGTACTGGATGCTGCGCTCGTCGCTGATGAGCAACGCGGAGATATTCGTGTTTCCGCCGAAATTCTTCCCCAGTACCTGGCGCTGGAGCAACTATGTCAAGACCTTCCAGAATTTCGAGGCGCTGAAGTACTTCACCAACACGATGAAGATACTGGTGCCCTGCGTGATCGGCACCGTGCTGACCTCGTCCATGGCAGGCTATGCCCTCGGGCGGCTCCAGTTCCCGGGCAAGAAGCTGTGGTTCGCGCTGACCATCGGGGCGATGATCCTGCCGGGCCACGTGGTGCTGATCCCGCTTTACTTGACCTATTCCGCCATCGGCGCGACCAATACCTATACCCCCTTCTACCTGGCGGCCTGGTGCGGCGGCGGCGCCTCCAACGTGTTCCTGATGCGCCAGTTCATGCGGACGCTGCCCAAGGATTACGACGAATCCGCCATGATCGACGGTGCGAACCGCCTGCAGATCTTCCTGAGGATACTGGTGCCGCTGTGCGCGCCGATCATGATCACCGTGGCCATATTCTCGTTCATGTTCTACTGGAACGACTTCCAGGGGCCCCTGATCTATCTGAGGAGCGACAACAAGTTCACCCTGGCCCTGGGCATACTGTCCCTGCGCGGCGCCTATGCCTCGAAGTGGAACTACATCATGGCGGCGTCCCTGGTGATGGTCGTGCCGGCGGTAGTGCTTTTCGCCATCGGGCAGCGTTACTTTATCGAAGGCATCGTATTGACCGGCGTAAAGGGTTAGTACTATAATACGCACATACGGGAGGATGGTAAAATGAGTGGAGCGGGCAGCTTTATACAGAAAGCCCTTATCGACGATTCCTTTTGGAGCCGCATCCGCGAGACGGTGCGGCGCGAGGGCATACCCTACCAGTGGGAGGCGCTGAACGACCGCGTCCCGGACGCGGAGCCCAGCTACTGCATGCGGAATTTCAGCATCGCCGCGGGCAAGCAGGCGGGGACCCATGCCGGGTTTGTGTTCCAGGACAGCGACGTCGCCAAGTGGATCGAGGGCGCGGCCTATACGCTGCGCTGGCATCCGGACGAGGCGTTGGAGGCGGTCGTCGACGGCGCGATCGACGAGGTGGTCGCGGCCCAGCAGCCGGACGGCTATCTGGACACGTATTATATCATAGGCGGCCTGGAAAAGCGCTTTACGAACCTGAAGGACCACCACGAGCTGTACGTCGCGGGGCACATGATCGAGGCGGCGGTGGCCTACTACCAGGCCACGGGCAAGCGGAGGCTGTTGGACGCGATGATCCGCTTTGTGGACTGCATCGACAGCGCCATCGGCGCGGAGGAAGGCAAGCTGCACGGCTATCCGGGCCATCCGGTGATTGAAATGGCGCTGATCCGGCTCTATGAGGTGACGAAGGACGAAAAGCACCTGAAGCTGGCGAAGTACTTCGTGGACCAGCGCGGCCAGCGCCCGCTGTACTTCGAGGAGGAGGACGCGCGCAACCACAACAGCTTCTACTGGAAGGACAGCTATTTCCAGTACCAGTACTACCAGGCGGGCATGCCCATCCGGGAGCAGACCGAGGCCCAGGGCCACGCGGTGCGGGCGATGTACCTGTATGCGGGCGTGGCGGACGTTGCCCGGGAGACCGGGGACGCCGAGCTGGCGGCGGTGTGCCGGCGGCTGTGGGCGAACACGGTAGAGAGGCGCATGTACGTGACCGGCAGCGTGGGCTCCTCGGAGTACGGCGAGGCCTTCACCTTCGACTACGACCTGCCCAACGACACCATCTACGGCGAGACCTGCGCCGCCATCGCCCTGGTGTTCTTTGCCCGGCGCATGCTGTCGCTGGAGGCGAAGGGGGAATACGCCGACGTGATGGAGCGGGCGCTGTACAACGGCGTCATCAGCGGCATGCAGCTGGACGGCAAGAAGTTCTTCTACGTCAACCCGCTGGAGGTATTGCCGGAGGCCAGCCTGAAGGATCAGCGGAAGCGCCATGTGAAGGTGCAGCGACAGCGCTGGTTCGGCTGCGCCTGCTGCCCGCCGAACATCATCCGGCTGGTGTCGTCACTGGAGGATTACATCTGCTCAGCGAATGATGATACGCTGTTCGTGCACCTGTACGTCAAGGGCGCTTTGCAGGCGGAGATCGGGGGAAAGGCCGTTCGCTTCGAGGTGGATACGGACTATCCCTGGAACGGCGATATCGCGCTGACGTACAGGGGAGAAGGGGGCGCGGCGTTCGCGCTGAAGCTGCGCATTCCCGGCTGGTGCGGCAAATATGCCCTCAGGCTCAGCGGCGAACCGCTGGAGGCGGATGTCAAGGACGGCTATGCAACCGTTGATCGCACGTGGCAGGCGGGCGATAAGCTGGAACTGGCCCTCGACATGCCGGTGAAGCTGGTCCGGGCCAATCCTCGCATCTACGAGGACGCGGGCAAGGTCGCCGTGCAGCGCGGGCCGCTGGTCTACTGCCTCGAGGAGGCGGACAATTCCCGGAACCTGCATGCCGTAAGGCTGGGCGGGGCGGACGCCAGCCAATTCACGACACAGTGGAAGCCCGACAAGCTGGGCGGCATCGTCGAGCTCCGATCCCCGGGCATTCGCGAGACCGACGAGGGCTGGGGCGAGACCGCCTACAGCGCTGACCGGGAGATCAGGACCGTGCCCGCGCGGCTGACGTGGATCCCGTACTACAGCTGGGCCAACAGGGAACCCGGCGAGATGCGGGTGTGGGTGAGACGGTAAAAAAACGATTCCCCCGGATGATTTGACATACCGCTGGACCTGCGGTATAATGCCTGTATCAATCATCCGGGGGAATGTTTTGCCATGGCCGAACACTTCTATGGTTGGGAGCAGGCGACGGTGCCTGCGTTGAATCGCGACTATCCGGGCATCGATACGCCCCGGGACCTGTATGACGCGCTGCTGGGGCTGTGGTGCGCCGATACCTGCGCGCCGCGCATGCGAGGGGACTGGACGGCGGACAACCCGACCCTGGGCCAGTGCTCCATCACCGCATTCCTGGCGCAGGATATCTTTGGCGGGAAGGTGTACGGCGTGCCGCTGAAGGACGGCGGCTTCCACTGCTTCAACGTGGTGGACGGCCACCGGTTCGACCTCACCAGCCAGCAGTTCGGCGACGCGAAGCTGAAGTATGACGATTGCCCCGAGCAGCATCGGGAGGTCCACTTCGCCAAGGAAGAGAAGCGGCAGCGGTATGAAAAGCTGAAATCCATGCTGAAAATGAGTCAAGGGGACGGTTCTACTGACTCATTTTCACGGCGGGGATGAGTCGGTAGAACCGTCCCCTTGACTCATAGGAGGTGCTTCGATGTCACTGTTCAAACGCAGGAAGGTCGATATCAAGTTCGATCCCCAAACACAGCAGCCCGCGGTGCGCCGCAGCATCTGCACCGGGGAGATGACGGTGGGCTTCATCGACAAGGCCACCGGCAAATTCACCGACCTTATGTGTGTGGACCGGAAGGGTCTGGAAGACTTCATGCGGGACATCGGGGTGGAGGAGATCAAGACCATATATTGAAAACAGCGGATTCATGAGTCAAGGGGACGGTTCTCTTGACTCGTTTTTTGGCCAAGAATGAGTCAAGAGAGCCGTCCCCTTGACTCACAAGCCCAAAGTGTTAATATACAGAGAAGTTCGCCCTGTCGGCCTTGACAGGGCTTGGATTCTTGTATACAATAATACAAACATTCTGTCCGCCCTGTGGCGGACGCGGGAGATGAGACCATGCTGGAAATGTCGAACAAAACCAATCTGCTGGAACAGCGGCAGTACAAGTATTCCCTGCAGGACGTGCCCGAGGCCAACCTGTACCGGGATATCTATCCCTATGACGAAATACCGCGTATCGCCTTCAACCACCGGCGCGTGCCCATGGGCATGCCCGAGGACATATGGATCACCGACACCTCCTTCAGGGACGGGCAGCAGTCGGTGGAGCCCTATACGGTCAAGCAGATCGTGGACCTGTACAAGCTGATGGCCCGGCTGGGCGGCCCCTACGGCGTGATCCGCCAGACCGAGTTCTTCGTCTACAGCGAAAAGGACCGGAAGGCCCTGTCCGAGTGCATGGACCTGGGCTACCGCTTCCCGGAGATCACCACCTGGATCCGCGCCACACGGGAGGACTTCAAGCTGGTCAAGAACCTGGGCATCCGGGAAACGGGCATACTGGTGTCCTGCAGCGACTACCACATCTTCAAGAAGATGCAGATGACCCGCAAGCAGTGTATGGAATATTACCTAAAGACCGTGGCGGACGCCTTCGAGGCCGGGGTCATGCCCCGCTGCCACCTGGAGGACATCACCCGGGCCGACTTCTATGGCTTCGTGGTGCCCTTCGTCAACGAGCTGATGAAGATGAGCCAGGACGCGGGCATTCCCGTGAAGATCCGCGCCTGCGATACCATGGGCTACGGCGTGCCCTATTCCGAGGTGGCGCTGCCCCGCAGCGTGCCCGGCATCATCTACGGCCTGCAGCACTATTCCGACGTGCCCAGCGAGATGCTGGAATGGCACGGCCACAACGATTTCTACAAGGCCGTGGCCAACGCCTCCACCGCCTGGCTGTACGGTGCTTCGGCGGTGAACTGCTCGCTGCTGGGCATCGGCGAGCGCACCGGCAACATCCCGCTGGAGGCCATGGTGATGGAGTACGCCAGCCTGCGCGGGTCCCTGGACGGCATGGACCCCACGGCCATCACCGACATCGCCCGCTACTTCCGGGACGAGATCGGCTATGAGATTCCCGTGATGACGCCCTTCGTGGGCCGCCAGTTCAACACCACCCGGGCGGGCATCCACGCCGACGGCCTGCTGAAGGACGCCGAGGTGTACACCATATTCGACACCCGAAAGATACTGGGCCGCGCCCCGGCGGTGATGATCGGCAAGGCCAGCGGCCTGGCAGGCATCGCCTACTGGATCAACGAGAACTACCAGCTGACCGGCGGCGAGGCCGTGGACAAGAAGGACCCGCTGGTGGTGGCGCTGAAGCAGTGGATCGACGCCGAGTATGAGGACGGCCGCCAGACCACGCTGTCCACCGCCGAGCTGGAGACGAAGATCGAAGAACTGTCCGCAGGCCGCTTCCACAGGCTGTAAGGAGGGGGAAAACATGAGAGATTACAAGACCGTATCGCTGTCCGACCAGGTTTTCGAGCGACTGGAGGACGACATTCTCAGCGGCAAGTACGAGCGCGGAGAGATCATCACCGAATTGCAGCTCTGTGCAGAACTGGGCGTCAGCCGCACCCCCGTGCGCGAGGCGCTGCGCCGCCTGTTCCAGGAACACCTGGTGGAGGATACGCCCAAGGGCACGATGGTGTTGGGCATCACGCCGAAGGACTATCGGGATATGACGGAGATTCGCCTGCGCATTGAGGAAATGGCCGTGCGCGGCTTCGTGGAGAACGCCGACACTGACAACCTGAAAGCGCTGATCGAAGCCGTGGATTTTCAGGAATTTTACCTCTCTCGGGAAAATGTGGATCAACTCAAGGCCCTGGACGGACGCTTCCATGAAGTTATTTACGATGGCTGCGGCAGCATCGTGCTGAGGGATACCCTTTCGCCACTGCACAAGAAGACGCAGCAGTACCGCCGAAACGCCCTGCGCACACCGGACAGGGCGGCCCATTCGGTGCGGGAGCACAAGGCAATATTGGAGGCCATTCGCGCCGGTAATGCCGATCTGGCCGCCGAGCGGATGGAGCAGCACATACTCAACGCCATGGACCGGGCACTTTCAAAGGAGGACGCATGACATGGGCATGACCATCGCACAGAAGATCATCAAGGACCACCTCCTCTCCGGGGACATGACCCCCGGCAGTGAGATCGCCCTGCGCATCGACCAGACCCTGACCCAGGACGCCACCGGCACCATGGCCTACCTGGAATTCGAGACCATGGGTATCGAGCGGGTGCGCACTGAGCTGTCCGTGGCCTACATCGACCACAACACGCTGCAGTGCGGCTTTGAGAACGCCGACGACCACCGCTACATCCAGACGGTGGCGAAGAAGCACGGCATCCGCTTCTCCCGCCCCGGCAACGGCATCTGCCACCAGGTGCACCTGGAGCGCTTCGGCGTGCCAGGCAAGACGCTGATCGGCTCCGACAGCCACACGCCCACCGGCGGCGGCATCGGCATGCTGGCCTTCGGCGCCGGCGGCATGGACGTGGCCGTGGCCATGGGCGGCGGCGCGTATTACATCGCCATGCCGAAGATGTTCAAGGTGAACCTGACCGGCAGTCTGCGCCCCTTCGTGACCGCCAAGGACGTGAGCCTGGAGATTCTGCGCATACTCTCCGTCAAGGGTGGCGTGGGGGCCATCATCGAGTGGGGCGGCGAGGGCGTCAAGACCCTGTCCGTGCCCGAACGGGCCACCATCACCAACATGGGCACCGAGCTGGGCGCGACCACGTCCATCTTTCCCTCTGACGAGATTACAAGGGCTTTCCTGAAGGCAGAGGGCCGGGAGGGCGCCTGGCGCGCGCTGGCCAGCGACCCGGACGCGGTGTATGACAGGGTCATCGACATCGACCTTTCCACCCTGGAACCGCTGATCGCCTGCCCCCACAGCCCGGACAAGGTGGTGAAGGTGGCCAGCCTGAAGGGCACGAAGGTGGATCAGGTCTGCATCGGTTCCTGCACCAATTCCAGCCTGATGGATATGCTGAAGGTGGCGGCGCTCTTGAAGGGCAGGACCATCTGTCCCTCGGTGAGCCTGTCGATTTCCCCCGGCAGCCGACAGGTACTTTCGATGCTGGCGGAGCGCGGCGCGCTGACCGACATCCTCTCAAGCGGCGCCCGGGTGCTGGAGTGCGCCTGCGGTCCCTGCATCGGCATGGGCTTCAGCCCCAACAGCGCCGGGGTATCGCTGCGCACCTTCAACCGCAACTTCCTGGGCCGCAGCGGCACTGCCGACGCGGGCGTCTATCTGGTGTCGCCTGAGACCGCCGTGGCCGCCGCGCTGACCGGCGAGATCACCGACCCGCGGCTGCTGGGCGACATGCCCGCCATCGACATGCCCGACAGCTTCCGGCTGGACGATTCCGGCGTACTGATGCCCGCTTCGCCCGAAGAAGCGAAGGACGTCGAGGTCGTTCGCGGCCCCAACATCAAGCCCTTCCCGGAATGCCGTCCGGTGGGCGACGCCATCGAGGCGGAGCTTACGCTGAAGGTGGGGGACAACATCACCACCGACCACATCATGCCCGCCGGGGCGAAGATACTGCCCTACCGCAGCAACATACCCCACCTGTCCCAGTACTGCTTCGGCGTCTGCGATCAGACCTTCCCGGAGCGCGCGAAGGCGGCGGGGGAGAGCATCGTCGTGGGCGGCGACAACTACGGCCAGGGCTCGTCCCGCGAGCACGCCGCGCTGGTGCCGCTGTATCTGGGTGTGCGGGCCGTGATCGCCAAGAGCTTCGCTCGCATCCACGTGGCGAACCTGATCAACGCCGGCATACTGCCGCTGACCTTTAAAAACCCGGCGGACTACGACGAACTCAGCCAGGGCGACAAGCTGGCCCTGCGTGACATCCACGAGGGGATGGACAGCGGCTGTATAAAGCTCGAAGATATTACCACAGGCAAGACCTATGACCTCGCCTGCGATTTCACCGAGCGTCAGAAGGACATGCTGAAGGCCGGGGGATTGCTGGCGTATACGGCGAAAGGCTGATTTGTCGGGGAGACGAGGGAACAGGGAACAGGGAACAGGGAACAGGGAACAGGGAACAGGAATGGCAGCTGCCGCGTACATTCCGAGGTCATGCGAAACGCTGCGGCGACGCGAAGCTAGTCCTTTAGGGCCGCTACAGCGTTTTGGTGTATCCCTTGCTTTGTTTTCGTCGCGGG
>CACWZI010000059.1 GCA_902765305.1 uncultured Eubacteriales bacterium | reverse complement strand
AAGGATGAGAAGAAGCTTCCCGAGAAAAAGGTCATCATGATCGAAGGATAAAATTCCCGTCATACCTCCCCCTGTCGGAGCAATCCGGCAGGGGTTTTCCATTATAAACTGGAAAACGTCCTTTTTTGCCTTCTCTCGCGGCTACCAGGCGAGAGGAGGTTCTTTTATGACGGAGAAAGAGAAAAGAACGATTCTGGACATGCGGGCGGCAGGCAAGCAGTACAAGGAAATATCAGCGGTGCTGGGCATCGAGGTCTCTGCACTGAAGGTGTTTGTACATCGGCAGAAACAGCCTGGTGTCCGGAAATGTGCCATGTGTGGAAAACGGCTGCCCGATAAAGCCAGAGCAAGCCAGCGCTTCTGCTCTGTGAAATGCAAAAACGCATGGTGGAAAAAGCATACTGTTCCAGAGATTGCTATTATGCCTCAAAGCGAAAAGCGTGAGCAACAACATCCCGGCGGCGTAATGCCGCTTTTTTCTTTGCCCGAATCCCCGCATCCCGGGAGAAGGGGCCAACAATAAAAACGGCCGAATCAATAAAGAAACGAAAAATCTAATAAAGAAACGCAAGAGGCTAAAAACGGGAAATAAGGCCAATAAGGAAACGGAACGAGGAATCCGTTTCCTTATTGACCTCATTTTCGGTATTTGACCCCGTAAACAAGGCCTCTGAGCGCCCAATGCAGAAACGGCATCATCCCGAGAACACAATGCTTTCAGGGCTTTATGGGCAAAAAGTAACAACGCTGATTTCGTATCAAAATCAGCGTTGTTGGGTGGTCGAGGTGACAGGATTTGAACCTGCGACCTTTTGGTCCCGAACCAAACGCGCTACCAAACTGCGCTACACCTCGTCGGCGTGGAGCCAATGAAGGGACTCGAACCCTTGACCTGCGGTTTACGAAACCGCTGCTCTGCCAACTGAGCTACATTGGCGCGATAATCGATCGCCGCTGACAATTAAGAATTATACCACATTTGCAGGTGATTTGTCCATAGGCTGAAGGATGTGTTTGGATATTTAACAAAATGTGCGGTCTTGCTCATTTCGAATTGTTAACATCCCGTGATGGATGGAGCGGCAGGCATGTGGTACGATGGAGACAACACATCCGTAGGGGAGGAGAACTGCTTGATTCGTTCGATCGTCAGGGACGTATTGTTTCTTGGACAAAAATCTGAAACCGCCGACAGGGTAGATGTGGCCGTTGGGCGGGATTTGAGGGACACGCTTCGCGCCAACCGGGATAAATGTGTGGGCATGGCCGCTAATATGATCGGGGTCCGTAAACGCATCATCATCGTGGGGATGGGTCCCATGGACCTGGTTATGTACAACCCGGAAATCGTTCGCTTTGATACGCCCTATGAGGCCGAGGAAGGCTGTCTTTCCCTTGACGGCACGCGCGGGACGACGCGCTATCAGAACATCGAAGTCACCTGGATGGACGACGGCTGGAAGCCGCGCCGGCAGCGCTTTTCGGGGTATATCGCACAGATCATACAGCATGAGGTGGACCATCTGAACGGGGTAGTCATATGAATTAACTTTTCCCAGTCAGCTTGAAACCGGTGATGGTGGCCTGGGCGATGTCCCGGCCCAGGTCGTCGGACACATCCACGTTGTAAACGCAGCTGTTGCGCCCGTCCTTGCGGCAGGATGCCCGGGCGGTCAGACGGCTGCCACGGCTGCCGCTGAGGAAGTTCATGCTGACCTGCTGGGCTACGGTGGGCCTGTATACGTTGTTGGCCGCAACGGCGAAGGCCAGGTCGACCAGCGTGAATATGGCCCCACCCATCACGCCCCCTTCGGCGTTGCGGTGGCGGTCTGTGATGGTGAAGCTGCAAACGGCCCCGGCAGGGGAGAGCGCGTCGATGGTGACGCCGTTTTCCAGCGCGAAGCGGTCGCCTTCGAAGTAGGCGCGCGCCTGGTCGATGCTATCAAATACGGGCATTTTCGGTACCTCCGGGTTCTTTTCTTATATTATATTCAAACGGTGGGAAAATGCAACAACAATTCTGCGCTTGCCTGGAACGAAGGAATGTGGTAATATATTTTGGTGATACAAATAATATAAGGGGGATAGGAAATGGCTGATATTATCGGCAAGCTGGACAGCTTTCTCTGGGGCTGGCCGCTGATCATACTGCTCTTTGGGACGCACATCTTCATGACGATCCGAACGGGCTTCATCCAGAAGGACATCTTCAAGGCGATTCGCATGAGCGTGACCCGGGACGAGGGCAGCGAGGGTGATGTGTCCCAGTTCGGCGCGTTGACCACCGCGCTGTCTTCGACCATTGGCACCGGCAATATCGTCGGCGTCGGCACGGCCATCGCCCTTGGCGGACCGGGGTCGGTGCTGTGGATGTGGCTGACCGGCGTGTTCGGCATCGCCACGAAGTATGCCGAGACCATCATCGCCGTCAAGTACCGCGTGAAGAGCGAGAACGGCACGATGATCGGCGGGGCGATGTACGCGCTGGACCGGGGCCTGCACGCCCGCTGGGCCGGCATACTGTTTGCGCTGCTGGCTTCGCTGTGCGGCTTTGGCATCGGTTGCATGGTGCAGGCGAATGCCGTGGTGGGCAATATCACCCAGAACTTCAACATCCCGCCCATCGCGGTGGCCATCGTGCTCAGCGTGCTGGTGGCGTTGGTGATCATCGGTGGCATCCAGTCCATCACCCGGGTTTCGGAGATGCTGGTGCCGTTTATGGCGCTGTTCTACTTCCTGGGCTGCCTGGTCATACTGATCATGAACGCCGACGTGGTGGGCCAGGCCATCGGGGTCATCATCAGCTCCGCCTTCAGCCCCAGGGCCATGGGCGGCGGCTTCATCGGCAGCACCATCACCATGGCCTGCCGCTACGGCTTCGCCCGGGGCCTGTTCTCCAACGAATCCGGCATGGGCTCGGCTCCTCTGGTGGCTTCCGCGGCCAAAACCCGCAACCCCAAGCGCCAGGCGCTGGTCTCCATGACGGGCACCTTCTGGGATACCGTGGTCATCTGTCTGATGACCGGCCTGGTATTGGTGACCTGCATCATCAAGTATCCCCACATCGACGGCCTGTCCGGCGACGGCTCGGTGCTGACCAGCCAGGCGTTCTCGATGATTCCCCACGTGGGCCTGCCGGTGCTGGTGATCGGCCTGATCACCTTCGCCTTTTCCACCATTCTTGGATGGTATTACTACGGTGAGCGCTGCTCGGTGTATCTGTTCGGCGAGAAGATCATCATGCCCTACAAGATCCTGTGGGTCATCGGCGTGTTCGTGGGCTCAATGCTGAAGATCGGCGTGGTGTGGGACCTGGCCGACTTTATGAACGGCTTGATGGCTATTCCGAATATATTTGCGGTGTTGCTGCTCTCTGGTGTCATCGCCAAGGAGACAAAGAAGTATTCCGGCAGTCACATCAACGACCTGGACAACACCCCGATCCCGACGCTGAAGAACGCGAACAAGGGTATCCTGGGATAATTGGATGCAAACAGTTCCCCGCGGAGTGCATTCCGCGGGGGACTGTCAATTTACGCGCTATGCCTGCTTTTTGTATTCTTCATACCACTCCGCGAATCTTCTCAGCCCTTCCCGTATCCCGATGGCAGGGCGGAAGCCGTAGTCAGTCTCCAGAGCGCTGCTGTCGGCATAGGTCACCGGCACATCGCCGGGCTGCATCGCCACAAGCTCACGATGGGCGTTGAAGTCGTAATCCTCGGGCAGCAGGCCCGCGCGTACCAGCGCCTGCTGCAGAACGGCGATGTAATCCAGCAAGTTCTCCGGCTTTCCGCCGCCGATGTTGTACAGCGCGTAGGGGGGAATGGGCAGGCCGTCCTCGCCCTTGCGGCGCTGGGGCGCCCCTTGCATCACCCGCCAGACGCCCTCCACGATGTCGTCGATGTAGGTGAAGTCACGCAGGCAGTTGCCATAGTTGAATATCCGTATGGTCCCGCCCTGTAGCAGCTTCTCTGTGGCGGAATAGTAGAACATGTCCGGCCGCCCCGCAGGACCGTACACGGTGAAGAAGCGCAGGCCGGTGCAGGGGATGTCGTACAGCTTGGCATAGCTGTGAGCCATCAGTTCGTTGGACTTCTTCGTTGCGGCATACAGGCTGACGGGATGGTCCACCTTGTCGTCGGTGCTGAAGGGCACCTTCTTGTTGCCACCGTAAACCGACGAGGAGGAGGCGTATACCAGGTGTGCCACCGGATGGTGGCGGCAGGCTTCGAGAATGTTGAAAAAGCCCACCAGATTGCTCTCTATGTAGGCCTCGGGATGGTCGATGCTGTAGCGCACCCCGGCCTGGGCGGCGAGATTGACGACGACGCCCGGCGCATATTCGTCAAATATGCCGTCCACAAGCGCCTTGTCGGCAATGGACCCCCTGACGAACACGTGCTTCACGGGGGAGGTCTCCGCCGCTTTTTCGATCAGCTCGAGCCGGTAGGCCTTCAGCTTCGGGTCGTAGTAATCGTTCATGTTATCCAGGCTGACGATGGTGCCGGCCTTCATCGTTTTAAGAAGACGCAGTACAAGATTGGCCCCAATAAAGCCGGGGGAGCCGGTGACCAGGACTGTCCTGCCGTCCAGATTCACATGGGTCTTGGTCATGGTCCATTCCTCCTGAATATACTTCTTACAGATACGAAATCAGTTCACCATTGATGATACATGAATTGTGCCTTTCTGTCAAGGCAGAGGCGTTTCGTCGGGCATGATTTACTTGCAAAATGTAAATATATGGTTATTTTCGAAATACACTATTGACTTTCTTTGACTTTTGATTATAATAGATATTGTCAGCGGGAGGGCATGGAAAGCACCTCCGCCGACCACAATAACGACAGCGCTCCGAACAATATAAAGGAGCGAAAAGGAGGATATGAATATGTTCAACGTAATTCCTTATCGCAGCAATCACAATGTGGCGCCCCGCGGCTTCTTTGACGATTTTACCAGCGATTTCTTCAAGCCCCTGTTCGACAGCTTCGGCATGACCCGGCCCGAGCAGGCCATGAAGGTGGACGTGAAGGACGAGGGTGACCGGTTCACCCTGGAGGCCGACATGCCCGGCGTCAGCAAGGACGATCTGAAGGTCGAGGTGACAAACGGCATGCTGACCATCTCCGCCGACTACGACGAGAAGAAGGAGGAGAAGGGCGAGGACGACAGGTATGTCTACCGCGAGCGCCGCTGTGGCAGCCTGCGCCGGTCCTTCAATGTGGAAGGTATCCGGGAGGATGACATCACCGCCGAGTTCAAGGATGGCGTGCTGAAGCTGACCCTTCCCAAGCAGGAGCAGAAGGCCATACCCGAGGCCAAGACGATCCAGATCCAGTAAATCATTCCCGAGACGCCCGCTGCCCGGCAGAAATGCCGGGCAGCGGGCGTTTGGATGATAAATACTGATTTGTCGCAGAGCGATAAATCAGAATTTATCTTTCCCGCCTTGCCAAACAGGCTTCGACCTGCGATAATGGTTTCATCATACGCAGGAGGAAAGACCATGACCGACAGACTTTATGACCTCGCCGCGCTGGATATGGACGGCACGCTTTTGAACTCGGCGCACGAGATCACACCCTTTACACGGGACGCGCTGAACCGGGCGGACGCGGCGGGGAAGGTGATCGCGCTGTGCACCGGGCGGTGCCTTTCGGAGCTGCGGGACCACCTGGCCCGGGTTCCGGGTATACGCTACGCCATCAATGAGAGCGGCGGCTGCCTGTATGACGTGCGGGCGGACCGGGTGCTGCGCCAGGCGGCCATCGACGACGACGTGGTGGAATGGTTCTTCGACATCGCCGCACCACGGGACGTCCTGCTCCAGGGCTTCTTTGGGAACCAGTCCCACATGCAGATCGGGGACGTTAGGAGCATCGCCCGCTATCACATGGCCGGGTTTGAGCCGGTCTTTGAGGCGGGCACCCTGTTCACGCCGGATCTGCGCGCCCTCTGGCATCACAGCGGCAAGCCAATGACCAAGTTCCTGCTCTATTTTACAGACGAGGCGGAGAAGGCGCGCTTCACCGAGGACATGGGTGAGGTGGACCTTTGCGTCACCGGTTGCCTGGGTATCGGCTATGAGATCTCTCCTAAGGGCGCCGGCAAGGATGACGGCCTTCGCGCCCTGTGCGACCACCTGGGCCTGTCCATTGAGCGGACGATGGCGGTAGGGGACGGCAACAACGACATCGAGCTGATGCGCGCTGCGGGCTTCTCCGTGGCCATGGGCAATGCCGTGGCGCCTGTCAGGCAGGTGGCCGATGCTGTCACCGAGGACTGTGACCACGACGGCGCCGCCAAGGCCGTGTTGCGATATATGCTCGGTGAAATGTAAATCGAGACTTTACAATTCCTTATAATTGTGCTATAATGCCTCCGTGAAATCAATACAAGGAGGCTTTTTCAATGAAGAAATTCCTGACCCTGCTGCTGGTCGCAGCCCTGGCCCTTTCCCTGGTGGCGGTTTCCGCTTCCGCCGAGGATTATTCCGACTACACGATCCGCATCTACTCCAATTCCAATTCCCCCGAGCGCGTGACATGGCTGGTGAATGCCGCGGCTGACGCCGGCTTCACCATCTCCCTGGACGACAACTCCGTCATCTCCGGCGACACTGCCGCCGTTCAGACCGCCAACGAGAACAAGGACGCCGACATCATCTTCGGCCTGAACGAGGTCCGCTGGTCCCAGCTGGTGAACGGCGCCTATGACAACCTTTCCGTGATGGACTGGACCCCCTCCTGGGCCGACAAGGTGGGCGCTTACAAGTATGACGGCAAGGCCTACGGCCTGGTCATCCAGAACATACTGATGCTGTACCGCAACGACGAGCTGGGCACCAAGGGCGAGGCACTGCACTTTGCCCACTGGGCTGACATCGTGAACAGCGGCTACACCTGGTACCGCCAGAACAAGGTGGGCGGCACTACCAACATGAACACCAACAACGCGCTGCTGTACGCCTTTACCGATCCCGCCTCTCCCGCCGGCGGCATCTCCCTGGACGGCTGGAAGACCCTGTGGGCCTACTGCGCCAACGGCAAGGTGTTCCCGGACGACAAATACGGCCTGGATCCGCTGATCCGCGGCGACGTACAGGTTTCCACCTTCTACTCCTCTTCCCTGTACGGCAACATTGAGGCCGCCGAGGAGGCCGGCACCGAGGCCAACCCGCTGCACGGCACGCTGGAGCCCGAAAACTGGGCGCTTGTGGACATCGACGACGGCACCTATTACATCGCCGAGTACCTGGGCGTGATCGACAACCCGAACCGCACCGAGGCGCAGACCGAGGCCGTCAAGGCCTTCGCCGAGTGGTTCGGCTCCGCTGAGGTCCAGATCGAATGGTCCGACGAGTTCGACAGCTATCCCTGCAACGAGGACGCCGTCGCCGAGCTGTTCGACGAGGTGCCCGCAATCTACGCGATCCCGAACTTCTCGCTGAACAAGGTGGAGGGCACCGATATGACCTACGCCGAGTACGTGGGCGCCCACTCCGCCGAGTGGACCAACATTATGACCAACCTGGGCTTCTTCTGGGCCGACAGCGCCAGCGCTGTCGACGAGCCCGACTGGGACAACCTGGATTGGGCGACCCTGACCCAGAAGGCACCCGAGGCTTAATAGCGTACCGGACAACCAGGGGCGCCACATCGGCGCCCCTGCGCGTGTATATGAAGACGCAAACCCACTGAAGGAGCGATGCGCATGATCCAGTTGAAGGACATCGTGGTCAAATTCGATGATTTTATAGCGCTGCATACCATCAACGTTCACGTGAAGGAGGGGGAGTTCTTCACCTTCCTGGGGCCCTCCGGCTGCGGCAAGACCACCACGCTGCGCACCATCACCGGGTTCATCGAGCCCGCGTCCGGCAGCGTGTACATGCAGGGGAAGGACATCACCCGCGTGCCCATAGAGGAGCGCAACATCGGCATCGTGTTCCAGAGCTACGCCCTGTTTCCCACGATGACGGTGTGGGACAACATCGCATTCGGCCTGAAGATCAAGAAGCTGAACAAGGCGGAAATCAAGGAAAAGGTAAATGCCATCGCACGGAAGGTCGACCTGTCCGACGAGCAGCTGGCCAAGGCGGTCTCCCAGCTCTCCGGCGGCCAGCAGCAGCGCGTGGCCATCGCCCGCGCCCTGGTGACCGAGCCGGCCATCATCTGCATGGACGAGCCGCTGTCCAACCTGGACGCCAAGCTGAGGGTGCAGCTGCGCAACGAGCTGAAGAAGATGCAGCGGGAATTCGGCATCACCACGATCTACGTCACCCACGACCAGGAGGAGGCGCTGACCCTCTCCGACCGCATCGCCGTGTTCAACAAGGGCAGCATCGAGCAGATCGGTACGCCCAACGAGGTCTACAACCACTCTGCAACGGAATTCGTGGCCAACTTCATCGGCGACATCAACCCGCTCGGGCCGGGTGTGACCGAAAAACTCGGCCTGCCCGGCGACAAGCACCACTTCATCCGCCTGGAGCGGGTGCGGGTCAACCACAGCCGCGGCGACGGTGAATTCCAGGCCGAAGGCGTCATCGAGAGCCGGGAATACTATGGCCTGTACATCAAGTACTACATAAAGGCCGCCGGACAGACCGTCAAGGTGATCGAGAAGAACGACGGCATCAACATCTACGAGCCGGGCGACAGCGTTACCGTGGGCATACATCCCCAGGATGTCATGTCCTACTGAGAAGGGGGCGAGTACATGCAGCGCACTGAGCGGAGCAGGGGCGGGCTCGACCTGTCCCTGCTGTACAAGGTCTTTGGCGCGATACTGTTCGTCTATCTCTTCCTGGGCTTCATGGTGCTGCCCTGCCTGAACACGCTGACCTCGATCTTCACCGCAAGGGACGCCGCGGGGAACGTGGACCCCTTCGCGGTCATACGCTTCTTTTTCGCGGGCAACATGCCCAGCTTCGTGATCAACTCGCTGAAGCTGGCGGTGTGCCTGGTCATCACCGTCAACGTGGTGGGCATCTCCATCGTGCTGCTGACGGAATACTTCGACATCAAGGGCTCGAAGATACTGCGCCTGGGCTACATGACCACGCTGATCTATTCCGGCGTGGCGCTGGTCACCGGCTATCAGTTCCTCTACGACAGCAACGGCATGCTGACCCAGTGGCTGGCGGGCATGTTCCCGGGCATGAACCGGCAGTGGTTCTCCGGCTTCAGCGCGGTGCTGTTCACGATGACCTTCGCCTGCACCAGCAACCACGCGCTGTTTCTGCGCAATGCGATTCGCGGCATCGACTACAATACCGTGGAGGCGGCCCGCAACATGGGCGCGAAGCCCTTCAAGGTGCTGTTCAGGGTGGTCATGCCCACGCTGCTGCCCACGCTGTTCTCCCTGACGGTCATGACCTTCATCACCGGCCTGTGCGCCATGAGCGCGCCGACGCTGCTGGGTTACAACTCCATCAACCCGGAGATCGTGCGCCTGGCGGGCTCCTCGGTGGCCGACGAGGCCTTCCCGCAGGCCAGGGCGGCACTGCTGTCCATCATACTGGCGCTGTTCACCATTGCGCTTCTGACGATGCTGAACCACTACGAGCGCAAGGGGCATTACCTGTCCGTCAGCAAGACCAAGGCCAAGCTGGTCAAGCAGAGGATCCAGAGCCCCGTGGCCCGGGTGCTGGCTCATATCTACGCCTATGTGCTGTTCGTCATCTACATGACCCCCGTGGTGATGATCGTGCTGTTCGCCTTCCAGAACTGGCCGGCGGTGCGGGCCAAGTCGCTGAACGTGTCCGACTGGACGCTGATCAACTTCTTCGGCACCCAGGACTACAGCTACACCACCTCCCGGGGCAAGCAGCGCATCCGCAAGGGCGTCATCTCAGGCGTGTTCTCCAATGCAGACACCGTGGGCGGCATACGGCTCAGCTTCGTGCTGTCGGCCCTGGCGGCGGCGCTGGCCTGCGTCATCGTGGTGGTGGCCGTCAACTACATCTTCAAGCACAAGGACAAAAAGCGCGCCGCCGTGGTGGAGGCCTGCCTGCTGTTCCCCTGGCTGCTGCCCACGATCCTGATCTGCTATTCCTTCCGCACCTTCTTCAACGGCGAGGTGTGGTACGTGTTGGGCAAGAACCTCTACTATCGTGAGAATGTGCGCTTCCTGATCGTGATGGCCTACACGGTGGTCAAGCTGCCCTTCGCGCTGCGCATGGTGAAGGCAGCCTTCTACGCCATCGACGGCGAGCTGGAGGACGCCGCCCGGAACCTGGGGGCCAGTTCGCTGGTCACGTTCCTGCGGGTCAAGCTGCCCATCGTGCTGCCCAGCGTGCTGGCGGTGTTCGCGCTGAACTTCAACGCGCTGTTCACCGAATACGACATGTCCGCCACCTTCCACTCCAGCTACGGCAAGAGCTACGCCATGGTCATACAGTCCATGACCGCCGAGGAGGGTCGCGACGGCTACAACATGAACGGCTCCGGCCGGCGCTGCGCAAGCACGGTGTTCATCATGCTGGTGTCCGGCCTGATACTCTACCTGGTATACGGCGTCGGCGCCAGGGACCTGGGCGAGCGCCTGGAGCGACGCAAGAAGCGCAGGGAATTCTTTGCACGGATCACCGGAAGAAGGCCAGCGGGGAATTGACTGTATTGTTAATTACATATTGACAATATTAAGGCAATCCGCTATAATAGGAGCGGTTGATAAAACCGAATTGAAACGGAGGTATTTGGTATGAAGAAACTGCTGGCTGTGCTGCTGGCGGCCCTGATGCTGCTGGCCTGCTGCTCCGCGTTTGCGGAGGAGATCGACGCCGACCTGATCGCCGCCGCCAAGGAAGAGGGCGAGTTGGTGGTCTACGGCTCCTGCGAGGAGGATTACCTCGCCGCCGCCGCCCAGCACTTTGAAGAGCTGTACGGCATCAAGACCCAGTATCAGCGCCTCTCCACCGGCGAGGTTCCCGCCAAGATCGAAGAGGAAAACGGCAACCCCTCCGCCGACGTCTGGTTCGGCGGCACCAACAACCCCTATGACGACCTCGCTTCCAAGGGCTTCCTGGACAACAGCTATGTGCCCGTCAACGCCGCGCACCTGACCAAGGACATCTACAAGAATCCCGACGGCTACTGGTACGGCATCTACACCGGTATCCTGGGCTTCATGGTCAACAAGGACGAGCTGGACCGCATGGGCATTGAAGCGCCCCAGACCTGGGACGACCTTCTGAAGCCCGAGTACAAGGGCCTGATCTGGCTGTCCAACTACAACACCGCCGGCACCGCGAAGCTGGTCGTGAACACCATACTGCAGATGAAGGGCCACGACGAGGGCATCAAGTACCTGGTGGCCCTGGACAAGAACATTCAGGTGTATACCAAGTCCGGCTCCGGCCCCTCCAAGAACGTGGGCACCGGCGAGTGCGTCATCGGCATCGGCTTCCTGCATGACGGCGTGACCCAGATCGTGGACAACGGCTATGAGAACATCCAGCTGATCATCCCCAAGGACGGTACCACCTGCGAGATCGGGCCGGTGGCCATCTTCAAGGGCGCGAAGCATCCCAACGCCGCGAAGCTGTTCATGGAGTACGCGCTCTCTCCCGAGTGCGTGAACCAGGCCGCGAACTACGGCTCCTACCAGTTCCTGGTGCTGGACAACGCCACCCAGCCCCAGGCCGCCATCGACTTCGGCCTGGATCCCAGCCTGGTGTGGGACGGCTATGACTTCGCCGACGCCGCGGCCAACACAGCCAAGTACGTCGAAGAGGTCATGAACGCCCTGGGCGATGCTGCCGACGACCGCTTCCAGACGGAATAACCCTCGAACCTGATTTCCCCGCCCCCCAATCGGGGCGGGGAATTTATTAAATTACCAACCAAAGAGAGGGGGCGGTTGCTGATGGCAAGCAGCCAGGGCGCGGCGCTGGATCGCAAAAAGCTGATGGCGGATCCGATCATGATGACCACCATCGTGCTGCTGATCGCGTTTTTGACGCTGTTTATACTCTACCCGCTGGCGATACTGTTGGTTGACAGCCTATACGGCTCCAATGGACTATCCCTTGAGACGTTTACGCGCATCTTCCAGATGCGCACCTTCCGGCACGCGATCAAAAATACGCTGCTGGTGGGCATCGTGGTGGGTGTACTGTCCACGCTGATCGGCCTGCTGTTCGCGTATGTGGAGGTTTACGTGCGCATGAGGAAGGTCGTGGGCGGGCTGTTCAAGGTGGTTTCGATGCTGCCTGTGGTATCTCCACCCTTTGTGCTGTCCCTGTCGATGATCATGCTGTTCGGCAAGGCTGGCCTGATCACCCGCTTCGTGCTGGGCATCTACGACAACAACATCTACGGCTACTGGGGCATCGTCATCGTGCAGACGCTGACCTTCTTCCCGGTGTGCTACATGATGATGAAGGGCCTGCTGAAGAACATCGACCCCTCGATGGAGGAGGCCGCCCGGGACATGGGCGCTTCCCGCTGGAAGGTGTTCACCACGGTGACGCTGCCGCTGCTGCTGCCCGGCCTGGGCAACGCCTTCCTGGTGACGTTCATCGAATCCATCGCCGATTTCGCCAACCCGATGATCATCGGTGGCAGCTACGACACGCTGGCCACCACGATCTACCTGCAGATCACCGGCGCCATGGACAAGCAGGGCGCGGCGGCGATGGCCGTGGTGCTGCTGTGCATCACGCTGTTGATGTTCGCCGTTCAGAAGTACTACCTGGAGCGCAAGACCGCCGCCACCCTGACGGGCAAGGCCAGCCGCGCCAGGATGCTGATCGAGGACAAGTCGGTCACGATCCCGCTGACCGCCCTGTGCGCGCTGGCGGCGATTTTCGTCATCATGATGTACATCTGCGTGCCCATCGGCGCGCTGTTCCCGACCTGGGGCTATAAGTTCACGCCCCTGACCTTCAAGTGGTTCCAGCAGGTGTTTACCCGCTACAAGGGCCTGAAGGCTTTCCGGGATTCCTTTGTGCTTTCGCTGATCGCCTCGCCGATCACGGCGCTGCTGTCCATGATCATCTCCTATCTGGTGGTCAAGCGCAATTTCAAGTCCAAGGGCTTCATCGAGGCGGTCTCGATATTGGCCATGGCCGTGCCCGGCACGGTGCTGGGCGTAGGCTACATCCGCGGCTTTGCCAATGGCCTGTTCCACACCGGCATACTCAGCGGTATCTACGGCACGGGGCTGATACTGATCATCGTGTTCGTGGTGCGCTCGCTGCCCACCGGCACCCGCTCGGGCATCTCCGCGCTGCGGCAGATCGACAAGTCCATCGAGGAATCGGCCTACGACATGGGCGCGGACAGCCTGAAGGTGTTCACCTCCGTCACGCTGCCGCTGATCAAGGATTCCTTCCTCTCCGGCCTGGTGACCGCCTTCGTCCGATCCATCACGGCCATTTCCGCCATCATACTGCTGGTGACGCCCAGCTACCTGCTGATCACCGTGCAGATCAACGAATTTGCCGAGAAGGGCGCCTACAGCATCGCCTGCGCCTTCGCCACCATACTGATACTGATCACCTATGGCGCGGTGCTGCTGATGAACTTCTTCATCAAGCACTTCGGCACCAGCAAAGTTATAAAGGAGGCTGAGTGATCATGGCCGATATGCGCGCAAAACAGCCCAAGGGCGTCAAGCTGGACCACATCTCGAAGATCTACAAGGACCCCAAGACCGGCAAGGACTTCTACGCCGTGCACGACGTGGACCTGACCATCGAGCCGGGCACCTTCGTCACGCTGCTGGGCCCCTCCGGCTGCGGCAAGACCACCACGCTGCGCATGATCGCCGGCTTTGAATCGCCGGACGAGGGCGAGATCTACCTGGGCGGCGAGCCCATCAACGCGCTGACCCCCAACAAGCGGGACACGGCCATGGTGTTCCAGAGCTACGCGCTGTTTCCCCACTACAACGTGTTCGACAACGTGGCCTACGGCCTGCGGCTGCGCAAGGTATCCAAGGACGAGATCCAAAAGCGGGTCACGGAGATATTGAAGCTGGTGGAGCTCTCCGGCATGGAGCAGCGCATGACCAACCAGCTCTCCGGCGGCCAGCAGCAGCGCGTGGCCCTGGCCCGCGCCCTGGTTGTGGAGCCGGGCGTGCTGCTGTTCGACGAGCCGCTATCCAACCTGGACGCGAAGCTGCGCGTTCAGATGCGCACCGAGATCCGCCGCATCCAGCAGCAGCTGGGCATCACCGCCGTCTACGTCACCCACGACCAGTCCGAGGCCATGGCCATTTCCGACAACATCATACTGATGAAGAAGGGCGTCATCGCACAGATGGGCTCGCCTACGGAGATCTACTACCATCCCAACAGCGAGTTCGTAGCCGATTTCATCGGCGAGTGCAACTTCCTGAAGGGTACCGTCTCCGCGGTGCGCAGCGGCGAGGCCGACGTGAGGGTGAACGGCGTGGACCTGACCGTGGTGACCGACAAGGCCGTGAAGGTGGGGGATGAGGGCGAGATCGTTCTGCGCCCCGAGGCCATCGTGCTCGACGACAAGGGTATGCTGCCCTGCAAGGTGGAGCTGAGCTGCTTCATGGGCTCCTACCAGAATTACCACGTGCGCGTGGGCGATACGCTGGTGAAGATCACCGACAACTGCCCCATCAACAAGAAGGTGTTCGACGTGGGCGAAAGCGTCTGCATCTCCTTCGACAAGAGATGCGCGCACCTGCTGTAGGGCATTCACAAAGCGGCCGACCGGATGTATCCGGCCGGCCGCTTTAATTTTTGATTGAGCGAAATATGCATGTTTTATCGAAATTAACGCTCTATATACTGTGTCAGGGGCGTTAAAATGCATTTTTGGTGTATATTTATAAATTCTGACGAGCCGTGAGGCCTTAATTGAGATTCCAATTATGTCATATTTTATGGTTGTCACATGGTCAACCTGCCGAAAATAATATCGCTGCTTTTATATCCGCCTACTGCGCCTGTATATTATTGCGTTAAATATAATAGTTCGTGTTTTTGCTGCATGCATCGGCACAGTATTAAGATTTTCGTGCAGATAACAGTAATAATCCGAACATTCGGAAATTTGAGCAAGTTAAATATTCGGGTTTGTTATTGACTTTGCCCACTTGCCCGGTTTATACTGGAGTCACTGAAAACGCCTGCGCCACGGGCAGAGACGCTTCATGGCGGGGCAGGGGAGATGGACGGCATGAACAAGGTAGCCATCATCATGGGCAGTGACAGCGACCTGAAGGTGATGCAGGGCGCGATGGACACCCTGAAGGCCCTGGAGGTGCCCTTCTGTGTGCGCATACTATCGGCGCACCGCACCCCTGACGCGGCGGCTCAATTCGCCAAGGGCGCGAAGGAGGAGGGCTACGGCGCGATCATCGCGGCGGCGGGCAAGGCGGCCCATTTGGCCGGAGCCATGGCCGCCAACACCATATTGCCGGTGATCGGCGTGCCGATGAAATCCTCGACCCTGGACGGGCTGGACGCGCTGCTCAGCACCGTGCAGATGCCCTCGGGTATGCCTGTGGCCACGGTGGCCATCGACGGCGCGGTGAACGCGGCGCTGCTGGCGGCCCAGGTCCTCGCCCTGTCCGACGCAGCCCTGGCCCGGCGTTTCGCGGATTACCGCGCGTCCCAGTCCGCGAAAGTCGCCGAGAAGGATGCCAGGATCCGCGCTGAATACAGTTGCTTATAATTCGGAGAGCCGAAACCGCAATGGAGGTTTCGGCGCTCCGACTTTTATAATTTGAATTTGGAGGAATACCATCATGGAAAAGCTGCAGCAGCTCTACGAGGGCAAGGCCAAGAAGGTCTACGCGACGGGCGACGACAACCTGTACATCGTCTCCTACAAGGACGACGCCACGGCCTTCAACGGCCTGAAGAAGGGCACCATCGCAGGCAAGGGCGTCATCAACAACCGCATGAGCAATATGCTGATGCAGATGCTGGAGAAGCAGGGTGTGCCCACCCATTTCGTCAAGGAGCTGAGCGACCGGGATACCCTGGTAAAGAAGGTTTCCATCGTGCCGCTGGAGGTCATCATCCGCAACGTGTCCGCGGGCAGCTTTGCCAAGCACTACGGCGTGAAGGAGGGCATCGTATTCGACGCCCCCACCATCGAGTTCTCCTATAAGAACGACGAGCTGGGCGACCCGCTGCTGAATCGCTACCACGCGCTGGCGCTGAAGCTGGCCACCGCCGAGGAGATCGACACGATCGAGCGCTACGCCTTCAGGGTCAACGAGGTGCTGAAGGCCTACTTCCTGAAGTTGAACATCACGCTGGTGGACTTCAAGCTGGAGTTCGGCCGCCTGCCGGACGGCACCATCGTGCTGGCCGACGAGATCAGCCCCGACACCTGCCGCTTCTGGGACGTGAACACCGGCGAAAAGCTGGACAAGGACCGCTTCCGCCGCGACCTGGGCGGCGTCGAGGACGCTTATAATGAAGTCATGCGCAGGCTGATGGGAGAATAGGGGTTAGGTTTTAGGGGTTAGGGATTAGGAAAAGGCCCCGAACGGGACTGTCCCGTAGCGGCGGCAACCTGCCGCCATAAAGGAAACAGGATATACAGGGGCGACGTTGCGTCGCCCGGCCAAAAGGTAAATCATAAAGGAGACCATATGAATCATATTCACGAGGAATGCGGCGTATTCGGAATCTACAACAAGGCCCAGGCGGACCTGGCCTCGGACTGCTACTATGCGCTGTTTGCCCTGCAGCACCGCGGGCAGGAGAGCGCAGGCATCACCGTCAATGAAAAGGGCCGGCTGCGCACCCACAAGGACGCGGGGCTGGTGCAGGATGTATTTACCCCCGACGTGATGAACTATCTGGGCAAGGGCAACATGGCCGTGGGCCACGTGCGCTACGGCACCGCGGGCATCAACCCGGTGCAGAACGCCCAGCCCATCGTGGTGAACCACTGCAAGGGCCTGATGGCGCTGGCCCACAACGGTTCGCTGACCAACGCCGGCGAGCTTCGGGAGGAGCTGGAGATGGCAGGCTCCATCTTCCACATGACCAGCGATTCCGAGATCATCGCCCACGTCATCATAAGGGAACGGCTGAAGTGCGGCTCCATCGAGGCGGCGGTGTGCAAGGCCATGGACCGGCTGGACGGCGCCTATTCCTTCGTGGTGATGTCCTCCACCAAGCTGATCGCGGCCCGCGACCCCCACGGCTTCCATCCGCTGTGCGTGGGTACGCGGCCCGACGGCAGCATCCTATTCGCCTCGGAGACCTGCGCATTGGACGCCGTCGGGGCCACCTTTCTGCGGGACGTTGCGCCCGGCGAGGTGGTCATCGTGGACAAGAAGGGCATGCGCAGCGACGAGACCCATGTGGGCAAGTGCAAAAAATCCCTCTGCGTGTTTGAATACATCTACTTCGCCCGCCCCGATTCCGTGGTGGACGGCTCCAGCGTCCACATGGCCCGCCAGCGTGCGGGCAGCTTCCTGGCCCTGGAGCATCCGGTGAACGCGGATGTGGTCATCGGCGTGCCGGACAGCGGCCTGGACGCCGCCATTGGCTACGCCAAGACCTCGGGCATTCCCTACGGCATCGGCTTCATCAAGAACAAGTACATCGGCCGCACCTTCATACAGCCCACCCAGTCGGACCGTGAGAACAAGGTGCGCATCAAGCTGAACCCCGT
>CACWZI010000058.1 GCA_902765305.1 uncultured Eubacteriales bacterium | reverse complement strand
AGAAATCCGCAAGGATTTCCTCCACCCCTAACCCCTAAAACCTAACCCCTAACCCCTCAAATACTGATTTGTCGCAGCGCGACAAATCAGTATTTGCCTACGCCCGAGCAGTCCTCCAATTCATTCATTTCCTTTTCTTCGGCAACGGCAGTTCATCGTACATCGCCTCCAGCAGCTCGCGCAAGAATTCCCTGTTCTCCACATTCTCAACGAGAAGCATTTCCTTTGCGCCTTCGTACGGCAGCTCTCTGTCCGCATTCGGCATCATCGCTACGGCTGATTTCACGGGCTTCACGAGAAAGCGGTCGTCATAAATGCCACCGACCACCTTGCAGCGATAATAGATAATATATTCCCCCATCATCGTTTTATAGGATATCTCGTCCAGCTCCGAAAGCTGTTCCAAAACAAACGCAAGGTATGCTTTGCTCGATGCCATCGCTTATGCTCCTTTCCGATTTCGTCCAGTCAGATCATCCTCATTCCTCTGAAATGGCAAAGCCATGCTATGTGTATACATTACCGCATTGCATCGGTAAAGTCAAGGTGTGTTTGTCGGATTTCTTTTATATGGAATCGCATTCGTGTCAAAATTTACGTACATTCCCTTGACACATTCAGAATAGACATTATAATAAAGTAAAAATGAATGATCGATAGAGGCGCGGGGTTCATCAGTAACGCCGTCGAGCCCGTCCAGGGGCCGCGACGCGGCGGGAAAGGGAATGCCGCCGAAGCCCGCAGGTTGGAGCCCTGTCGGGTTGGGGGATCGCAGAACATGCGGTTCACTGTCATGGCCGTTGGCGGCTGTGGAGCGCTATCTCTGATCTCAAAAATGATTGCCCCCAGTGGGCGGTTGTCGCGTGACCGGAGCATAGGACTTCGGTCATCGTTTTTTAGAATCATCAAGGAGGCTACTTCAATGAAGAGAATCATCGTCACCCTGCTGGCCATCGCCATGCTGCTTTCCGCCTGCGCCTTCGCCGAGGGCCAGTTCCGCGTGGGCATGGAGTGCGACTATCCCCCCTTCAACTGGACCCAGGTCGAGGCCGACGAGAACAGCGTGCCCATCGACGGCGGCATGGGCTATGCCGGCGGCTATGACGTGGAGATCGCCAAGCGCATCGCCGAGGCCCTGGACAAGGAGCTGGTCGTGGTGAAGATCGAGTGGGACGGCCTGATCCCCGCCCTTAACAGTGAAATGATCGACGCCGTGATCGCGGGCATGTCCCCCACCGCCGAGCGCAAGATCACCGTGGACTTCACCGACGCCTACTACAACAGCGACCTGGTGGTGGTCGTGCGGGCCGACGGCGACTACGCGAACGCCCAGACCCTGGCCGACTTCGCGAACGCGAAGATCACCGCCCAGCTGAATACCTTCCATTATACTGTGCTGGACCAGCTGGAAGGCATCAACAAGATGCCCGCCATGGAGACCTTCCCGGCCATGATCACCGCCCTGACCTCCGGCGCCATCGACGGCTACATCTCCGAGCGTCCCGGCGCGGTGTCCGCCTGCGCGGCCAACGCCAACCTGGCCTTCGTGACCCCCGGCTTCGTGGCCTCCGAGGAGGACACCTCCATCGCCGTCGCCCTGAAGCAGGGCCAGCCCGAGCTGATCGAGCAGATCAACGGCATCCTCTCTGGCATCGACACCGACGCGCGCAACGAACTGATGGATAACGCCGTGCTGAACCAGCCGGTGTCTGCGGAATAACCCGGATTATGGCGATTGGGCATTGAAAATCGGGGCCATGCCCCGGTTTTCAATGTCCAATTGTAATATACCACGAAAGGTCTGATTGAATTGCCGAACGCGCAATCCGGCTTCTTTGAATGGGTCTTCTTCTTTGTCAAAACCTACGGCACGCTGTTTTTGCAAGGCGCGGGCACAACGCTGCTGATCGCTTTGACGGGCACCATCGTCGGCTTCATCATCGGCCTGGGCGTCGGCTACGTCCGGGCCATGCCCTGCGAGCGGGAGGACGGCGCCGGGCGGTATGTGCTGCTGAAGATCGTGCGCACCATACTGGGCGTGTATATCGAAATCTTCCGCTCCACCCCCATGATCGTGCAGGCCATGGTCATCTTCTACGGCATGGCCTCGGTGTTTCACATCAACCTGCCCCACCTGCTGGCGGGCTTCGTGATCGTGTCCATCAACACCGGCGCTTACCTTTCGGAGATCGTGCGCGGCGGCATCCAGTCGGTGGACCCCGGCCAGCAGGAGGCCGCTCTGGCCATCGGCATGACCTACGGCCAGAGCATGCTGAACGTGGTGCTGCCCCAGGCCATCCGCAACATACTGCCGGCCCTGGGCAATGAGTTCGTGATCAACATCAAGGATACCTCCGTGCTGAACGTCATCTCCGTGACGGAGCTGTTCTTCGTGTCGAAGTCCGCCGCGGGCACCTATTTCAAGTACTTCGAGGTCTTCTTCATCACGTCCTGCGTCTACTTCGTGATGACCTTCACCGTCACCCGCCTGCTGCGCTGGCTGGAGAAGAAGATGGACGGCCCGGACAACTACGCCATCCACGGCTCCCAGTCCGTGCCGGACGTGGAGCTCATCGGCAGAGGAGGCGAGCGCATTGATTGACAACAAGGCTGAGAGGATCATCGAGGTGCGCCACCTGAGCAAGTCCTTCGGCGATCACGAGGTGCTCAGGGACGTGGATTTCTCCGTGCGCAAGGGCCAGGTGGTCTCGATCATCGGCTCCAGCGGCTCCGGCAAGTCCACGCTGCTGCGGTGCATGAACCTGCTGGAAAAGCCCTCCGGCGGCGAGGTGCTGTACCACGGCAAGAGCATCCGGGGCGAAGGCTTCAACCTGCAGATGTACCGGGCCCACGTGGGCATGGTGTTCCAGCAGTTCAACCTGTTCGCCAACATGACGGCGCTGGAAAACTGCGTGGTGGGCCAGATGAAGGTGCTCAAGCGCAGCCGCACAGAGGCCGAGAACACCGCCATGGAATACCTGTGCAAGGTGGGCATGGACGTGTACGTCAAGGCCAAGCCCCGCCAGCTCTCCGGCGGCCAGAAGCAGCGCGTGGCCATCGCCCGTGCGCTGTCGATGAACCCGGACGTGCTGCTCTTCGACGAGCCCACCAGCGCCCTGGACCCGGAGATGGTCGGCGAGGTGCTCGCCGTGATGAAGGACCTGGCGTCGTCGGGCCTTACGATGCTGGTGGTCACCCACGAGATGGGCTTCGCCCGGGACGTGTGCGACCGGGTAGTGTTCATGGACGGCGGCGTCATCGTGGAGAGCAACACCCCCGAGGTGATCTTCACCAACCCCGAACAGCCGAGGACCCGGGAGTTTTTGGCGCGAATACTGGAAAACTGATTATGGGACAAACGGCGCGCGTTTTCATTACTATGGAAAAGCGCGCCGTTTGATATTTGCCCTAAGCCGCAGGCCTGTTATGCGCTTGTCTCATAACTGTTCCGTCGTAAGCAGATACTGATTTGTCGGGGAGACAAGGGAACAGGGAACAGGGAACAGGGAACAGGAAACAGGGAACAGGAAACAGGGAACAGGAAACAGGGAACAGGAAACAGGGAACAGGGAACAGGGAACAGGGAACAGGGAACAGGAAACAGGGAACAGGGAACAGGGAACAGGAAACAGGGAACAGGGAACAGGGAACAGTAAACTGTACCCTGTTCCCTTTGCACTCCTCCTTGTGTTTCCACCAACATCTCGATAAATCAGTATTTTCCCCTGAACAACTACAATTATATACAAATACAAATTAACAGGTGACAATCTGGAACATCCCCTTGAAAATAGACATAACTAATGGTATTATTTGTATTATAGTACGTGATTAACTCAAAGGAGTCGGCCTTTTCTGACCGCATCGGCGGTTTTGATCATACATGGCACAATTTGAAGGCGGAAGGACACATATGAACCAGGGATTGGCGAGGAAGCTGCTGTGCATCCTGTTCGCGCTGGCCATGACCGTCGGGCTGCTGCCGGCCATCGGCATGCCGGCGCATGCGGCGGACAGGGTCAGCTGGAGCGATAACCTGACCATCAGCAAAGACACGACGATATCAAGCGGTGTCACCGTTAAAGGGAACGTCATGCTGACCATCAAAAAGGGCGCGACGTTGACGGTCAACGGCGGAATCGACGCCGGCACCAGGACGGTGTCCGTCATGGGCGAGGGAACATTGGTCATCAATGGGCATAACGCTTTTACAGGAAGCATCTCTGTCGATGTTCCCACTGTCCGCGCGACCGGCGGAAACGGTGGCGGTGGTTGGTGAGCCCCTGAAGCGTGTGATCGTAGCGGCGATAACGGCGGCCCGGGCGGCGACGGCGGTTCGGCCTTTGTCGGCACTGTCGTTGTCATGAGCGGTTCAGTCATTGCGACCGGCGGCAACGGCGACAAGGGTAGTACCATGACGCTCCTGATAGCAAGGATGGAGCGCCTGGCAAGGGCCTCAAGGGCAAGGCCGTCGGCGATGCAGCGAGCGTCAAGGAAAGCGACGACAACAAATCCTGGTCTGTCGCCAAATCCGACACCTCTGACAAGCGGTACGTCAAAGTCGCGCTTGTCGTCACGGACGTAAAGCTCGACGCAAGCTCCGCCGACGTGCACGTGGATGGCATGCGGGCGCTGACGGCAACCCTAAGCCCCAATGTCATCAACTTAAGGAAAAAATACCTGCCGTCGCGCCCAAAAGACTTCCCCTTGAGGGCAATGTCATCAATTTAAGGATAAGGCGTTCCCAAAAGGCTGTCACGCGTAGCGTGACTGAAGAGGTGTCCCCATTACGCCTCGTTCGTCTATTCCTATTGACGATCTTATCCCCGCGTGGACACCTCTTCCGACCCGCTGCGCGGCCCACCTTCCCCTCAAGGGGAAGGCTTTTGGAGACCGCACAGCTTAAGTTGATGACATTGCCCTAAGCCCGGAGGGCGCCGAGGACAGGACCGTGAAGTGGAGCGTTGCCGGTACCGCCGTGAAGCTGTATTCCGACCCGAGCTGCAAGAACGAGGTCGGCACAAAGGCCACCGACGCGCGAACCGTCTACGTCAAGGGCGTGACGAAGGGTGGCAAGGCTACCGTCACCGTCAAGAGCAATACGGACGACAACAAGCGGGCTTCGGCTGTCTTTACAGTCGTACCCCACGCATTTGAATACACGGCCAGCAGCAATACCATCACCGCGACGTGTACATTGGACGATTGCCCGCTCAAGAGGGGCGATACCAGGTACTCTGAAAGGCTCAGTATCATCGCCCCGTCCAAACCGGTCTACACCGGCGCCGCGTTCCCGGCCACACTCGCAATGTCACACTCCTACAGTGAATTCGCGGAATTCACTTCGCTTCCCGCCATAAAGTACCAAAAGAAGGACGGGGAGACCTGGGGCGCCGCCACGCAGACCGTGCCGGTTGAACCCGGAACCTACCGGGCCAGCGTCACGCTGAAGCCCGCCAGCGGTTCTGCCATAACCGGCAGCGTGGAGTATGAAATCGCCAAAGCCAGGCTGCTGGAGTGGAGCGTGAAGCAAGTGGGCGTCCTGACCTATACGGGCAAGCCCCAGACCCCGAAGGTCACCACTGCTGTTAAGTCGGTGAACAAGCAGCCCGTGACATTCACCTACAGCCGGACGTACGACGGTCCGTACAGCGAAGCTGTGCCCAGCGTCACCAACGTCAGCGAATGCGGCGGCTTCTTCTGCTTCAAGGTCAGCGCGCCCTTCCACGAGGACGCCATCGGCTTGTTCAGGATCAATATGCAGAAGGCCAAGGCCCCGGCAGTGGTCGTTCCGACCCTAAAATCCATGACCTACGACCCCCACACGACCCTGGCGGATATTCCGCTGACCGGGGGCTGGATGGGTGACGGGAAGCACCGTGCCCACCGCGGCCCAAACCGATTATCCCGTGGTGCTGGCGGTAGACGACGGCAACTACGATTACACCGACGTGAAGGGCGACGCCAACCACAACGACAGCGATCCCGCGTCCGTCGTGGCGAAGATCGCCAACACCAGCGCCCATCTCCCCCTGAGCATCAGCGGCTGGACCTACGGCGACGAAGCCGACGCGCCTGCGCTGAAGAGTAACCCCGGCAAAGGCGCGGTGACCTTCCAGTACAGCGACGCTAAGAAAAGCACAAAGCCTACAAAGCCTACGTCCGTGCATGGAGGATGCGCAACGGCAGGAAGGATTACATCGGCAGCGCCAGTCCGGTCCTCCACGCCATCACCGGGGGCTACACCTCCAGGTGGTGTACCGCAAGGTCTGTGAAGCTGAACAAGATCAGCCTGACCCTGAAGGTGGGCAGGAGCAAGACGCTCAAAGCCACCGTCAAGGGCGTCAAGAGCGGCAGAAAGCTGCTGAAGCATGTGAAGCTGGTGCGGTATTACAGCAGTGATGCCAATGTCGCAACGGTGAGCAGCAGGGGCAAGGTCAAGGCTGTAAGCAAGGGCAAATGCATCATCTGGGCAATCGCCAACAACGGCGTGCGCGCCCGTGTGAAGATCAACGTCAAGTAACCGACCGTGACAACGACAGGGAGGTAATAGCAATGAAGCGCAAAATATACAAGGTAATTGCTCTGCTGATGGCGCTGGCCGTGATGGTAGGTCTTGCGCTCTCCGAGGAGACGCTGGAGATGCCTGACGGGGAACCGGTGCCTGAGCTGCAGCAAGGCGATTCGGGGCTTGAAATCGATGGAGAAGCGGTGCCCGACGTCGAATCGACGGATGAGATACCGGCAGACCTCGACAGCGTCGACCTGACCCTGGGGAGCCTCGATCCGGTGTCCGAGGTGACGTATCGCTTCATCGTGGAGGGCGTGGAATACGCCGTCCAGAACGCGCAGGCGGGCGAAGCGATCCTTCGCCCTGCGGACCCCGAGGCGCCCAAGGGGAAGGTATTCGCCGGCTGGAAGCTGGAGGATGACTCGCCGCTGTTCGTCGACGCTAATGAGGATGGGAACATCGACCCGGTGATCGTCCAGGATTATGAGCTGGGCACTGAGGTCTATGTGTGGGCGGAGTTCATCGATCCCGCGGAAGCCGAGCAGCGCGAGGAAGCGCCTGCCGAAGCGCAGCCGGCAGAGGAAGCGCCCACCGAGGAAGTGCCTGCTGTGGAAGAAGCGGAGCCTGCCGAGGAAGAGCAGCCCACCGTGGAGGAGCAGCCCACCGTAGAGGAGCAGCCTACCGTGGAGGAACAGCCCTCAGAGGAGGAATTGCCCGTCGAGGAGGAGCTGCCCGCAGAGGAGGAATTGCCCACCGAGGAGGAGCTGCCCGCCGAGGAAGAGCTGCCCACCGAGGAAGAGCAACCCGCTGAAGAGGAGCAGCCCGCTGAAGAGGAACTGCCCGTCGAGGAAGAGCTGCCCGCCGAAGAGGAACTGCCCGCCGAGGAGGAGCAGTCCGTCGAGGAGGAGCTGCCCGTCGAAGAAGAGCAGCCCGCTGAGGAGGAGCAGTCCGTCGAAGAGGAACTGCCCGTCGAGGAAAAGCTGCCCGCAGAGGAAGAGCAACCCGCTGAGGAGGAGCTGCCCGCCGAGGAAGAGTTGCCCGCCGAAGAGGAGCTGCCCGCCGAGGAAGAGTTGCCCGCCGAAGAGGAGCTGCCCGCCGAGGAGGAGCTGCCCGCCGAGGAGGAACAGCCCGCTGAGGAGGAGCTGCCCATCGAGGAGGAGCAACCCGCCGAGGAGGAGCTGCCCACCGAGGAAGAACTGCCCGCTGAGGAGGAGCTGCCTGTCCAGGCGCAGCCTGTGGCCAATGCGCTGACCTATACCGGTGACGCACAGCCGTTGGTCAGCGTAGAAGGCACATGGCTCTATTCCCTGGATGGCGAGACCTACAGCGCGGCGGTTCCCACCGCCGTCAACGCAGGCGAATACACCGTGTATTTCAAGGCAGCTGAAGCGGATGAACCCCAGGTCCTCACCGTCACCGTGGCCAAGGCCGACGCGGTGTTTACGCCCCCGGTAGCCGCGGTCAGCGATTAAGCAAACCATACCAAGCGAGCCCGTTTCCATGAAAATGCACCCCGACTGAGATCCACATCAAGGTCGGGGTGCATTGTCTTGCCACAGGGGTTGCGAAGCATAGACTCCGTACATCATGCGTATTTGTCACATATCATTTAAGGGCGAATGGTAACAACAAGATTACAGAAATAATGATAATGCCCTCAAATTTACCCTTGACACGCGCTACCAAATGTGCTATAATTCTATCTGTTGCGGGGTTATAGCTCAGTTGGTTAGAGCGTTACGTTGACATCGTAAAGGTCAGAGGTTCGAGCCCTCCTAACCCCACTGAAAAAACGTGATTCTTCGGAATCACGTTTTTTCTATGAAGTCGCCCCTTTAGAACTCAGGGACATTCAATCCTCTTCCAGTAGCTCCCGCTGCCTCTTCTTGCTGAACCCCTTCAATACCAGTTCATAGGACTTGTCCAGCAGCGCCTTCAACAATTCATCCGGCACCTGTCCATCGGGTTTTATGGAATTCCAGCAGCGCTTGTTGGAATAGTAGCCGGGAATGATGTCGGCATACTGGCCCCGCAGGAATTCCCCCTCCTCGGGCTCCAGCTTCAGATTGATGTAATACCCGATTAGTCTACAGAAATCGCACCGTAGCGGCGGCTATCTGCCGCCATTTGGCATCGTTTCAAGCGTCGCTACGCCCGCACCAGCTCCGTCACCATGTCGTCCATGACCACCATCACGTAGGGCTGGCCGCGGCCCGTCCTCGGCTCGATGGCCACGTCCTCGGTAACGCAGGGCGTCACGGTGCCGTTCTTCTGGACAATGTTGAAGCGGAAGGGCTCGGTGACGATCAGCGCCCCGGCGAGGATCGCGCCGTTGGAGCCGTTCTTCAGGAAGTTGAAGGCCTTGACGCCCTTTCCGCCCCGGGCCTGGCGGTCGAAGTCGATCAGCAGGCAGCGCTTCATGTAGCCCATGTCGCTGATCATCACGATCTCGCCTTCGCTGTTGTGGACGAAGGCGAAGGCCACCTCGTCGCCTGTACTCAGGGTGACGGCCTTGACACCCGCCGCCGTGCGTCCGATCACGGAGACCTCCTCCGTGGCGTAGTGGATGGCCATGCCTTGCCGGGTGAGCAGCAGCACACCCTCAAAGCCGTCCGGCCTCAAAACCGACACCAGTCGGTCTCCGTTTTTCAGGTTCAGCGCCGCGAATTTCGACTTGCGCACGTTGTACTCCTCCAGCGCCGTGCGCTTGGTCAGGCCCTTGCGGGTCACGAACATCAGCTCGCCGGACCAGTCCCCCGCCTCGATCAACGCAACCAGACTTTCGTCGGTCTCAAGGCCGGCCAGCACGCCGCCCAGGGGCAGGCCGCGGTCTTTTGCCTTCATCGCCTCTGCGATCTTCTCCGCCGCCAGGATGTAGGCATTGCCCACGTCCGTGAAGAACAGCAGCTTCGCGTCGGTCATCGTGCGGATGGACTGGCAGGGCGGATCGGCGAACTCGCCGTTCGCCACGGCCTTGTCGAATACCTTCGGGGCCATGCGCTTGACAAAGCCCGCCTGGGTCAGCACCACCACCGTCTCGTCGGCGACGGGCTTCTCCTCCTCGATGACGATCTCCTCGAAGGAGTCCACCAGCTGGGTGCGGCGGGGATCGGCGAACTTCGCCCGGACTTCGTTGAGCTCCTTCTTGATGACGCCCATCAGCTTCTTCTCGCTGCCGAGGATGGCCTTCAGGTTGGCGATCAGCTTCAACAGGTCCTCGTATTCCTTTCGGAGGGACAGCACCTCAAGATTGGTCAGCCGCTGCAGGCGCATGTCGAGTATCGCCTGGGCCTGGATCTGGCTCAGGTCGAAGCGCGCCATCAGCTTGTCCCTGGCCTCCTTGGGGGTCCTGCTGCCGCGGATGAGCCGGATGACCTCGTCCAGGTTGTCCACGGCGATGATCAGGCCCTCCAGGATGTGGGCCCGGGCCTCGGCCTGCTGGAGGTCGTATTTCGTGCGCCGGGTGACCACGTCCTTCTGGTGGTTGATGTAGTACCCGATCATCTGTTTGATGCCCATCTGCCGGGGCTTGCCCTCAGCGATGGCCACCATGTTCACGCCGAACGTGGTCTGGAAATCCGTGTATTTATACAGCGCGTTCAGTATCTTCTCCGGGTCGGCGTCCTTTTTGACCTCGACGACGGCCCGCATGCCCATGCGGTCGGATTCGTCCCGGATGTCGTAGATGCCTGAGAAGATGCCCTTCTTTTCCTCGCTGACCTTCAGCACCTTTTCCAGCATGGCGGCCTTGTTGACCTGGTAGGGCACCTCGTCCACCACGATCAGCTTCCGGCCCGCCGTGCCGTCCTCGATGTGCACCTTCGCCCGGACCTTCAGCTTGCCCCGGCCGGTCTCGTAGGCCTGCACCAGCTCGCCGTCCCGCGCCAGCACGCCGCCCGTGGGGAAGTCCGGGGCGGGCATGATCTGCATCAGCTCTGCCGTGGTGATCTTCGGCCTGTCGATCTGGGCGATGGTGGCGTCGATGGCCTCCCCCAGGTTGTGGGGCGGTATGGACGTCGCCAGGCCCACGGCGATGCCGTTCGCGCCGTTCACCAGCAGGTTCGGAAATCGGGCGGGCAGCAGGTCAGGCTCCTTCTGGGTATCGTCGAAGTTCAGGTGGAAGCCCACCGTGTCCTTCTCGATGTCCCGGAGCATGGCCATGGCGGCCTCGGTCATGCGGGCCTCGGTGTAGCGCATGGCGGCGGGGCTGTCGCCGTCGATGGAGCCGAAGTTGCCGTGGCCGTCCACCAGCATCGTGCGCATCACGAAGGGCTGGGCCATGCGGGCCAGCGCGTCGTAGACCGAGCTGTCGCCGTGGGGGTGGTATTTGCCCAGGCAGTCGCCCACGATGCGGGCGCACTTGCGGTGGGGCTTGTCCGGGGTGTTGCCCAGCTCGTGCATGGTGAACAGTATGCGCCGCTGCACCGGCTTCAGGCCGTCCTCCACCCTCGGCAGCGCGCGCTCCAGTATGACGTGCTCCGAGTAAGGCATCATGGATTCGTGCATCACGTCCTCCATGTTGCGCTGGATGATCTCCTCCGGCCTGTGCTGGACAGGCTCTTCCTTCTTCTTTCTGGCCATGCGTTACACCCCCTCTGTCACCGGCACGAAGTTATCTTCCTTGTTGAAGTTTGCGTACTGGCTGATATACTCCCGCCTCGGCTCCACCTTATCGCCCATGAGAATCGTCACCCGGCGTTCCACCTCGACGAAGTCCTCGATGCCCACCTGCATGAGCTTGCGACCGTCCGGGTTCATGGTGGTCTCCCACAGCTGCTCCGGGTTCATCTCGCCTAATCCCTTGTAGCGCTGGAGGGTATAGCCCTTGCCGATCTTTTGTATGGCCGGGGGCAGGGCGTTGTCGTCGTAACAGTAGATGACCTTGTCGCCCTTGGCCACCTTGTAAAGCGGCGGCATGCCGATGTAGACGTGGCCCTCGGTGATCAGGGGCCGCATGTAGCGGTAGAAGAAGGTCAGCAGTATGGCCCTTATGTGCGCGCCGTCCTGGTCGGCATCGGAGAGTATGATGACCTTGTTGTACTTGAGCTTGGAGATATCGAAGTCGTCCTCGATGCTGGTGCCCAGGGCCGTGATGATGCTGCGGAATTCCTCGTTCTGAAGCACCTGCTCCAGCCGCTTCTTCTCCACGTTCAGCGGCTTGCCCCGCAGCGGAAGGATCGCCTGGAAGCGGCGGTCGCGGCCCTGCTTTGCGCTGCCGCCTGCGGAATCGCCCTCCACGATGAACAGCTCGTTCAGCTCCGGCTTTTTCCCCGTGCAGCTGGACAGCTTGCCCACCAGCGGCGCGGCCTCCAGCTGGCCCACGGCGCGGATGTTGGCCTTGGCCTTGCGAGCGGCTTCCCTGGCCTTGGCGGCGGTGATGGCCTTGGCGATGATCTTCTGGGCGAAGTCCTGGTTCTTCAGGTCGTCCAGGTAGATGGACAGCTGCTCCAGGCACACCGCCTCGAACACGGGCCGCACCTCGGTGTTGCCCAGGCGGCCCTTGGTCTGGCCCTCGAACTCCGGGTTTTTTACGCCGGCGTAGATGATGGCCGTCATGCCCTCCCGGAAGTCGTCGCCGGCCAGGTTGTTGTCCTTCTCCTTCAAAAGCCCCTGGCGGCGGGCGTAGTCGTTGAAGGCCTTGGTCACGGCGGCCTTGAAGCCGATCTCGTGATAGCCACCCTCGTTGGTGGGGATGTTGTTGACGAAGGAGGCGATGGTATCGGTATAGGAATCGGTATACTGTATCGCCACCCGCACCAGCGTGCCGTCCTTTGTGGCCTCGAACACGATGGGATCGGTGATGGTGTTCTTGTCGGCGTTCAGGTACTGTACGAAGTCGGCGATGCCGCCCTCGTAGCAGTATTCGTGGACCCGTTTCTCCGGATCCTTGATGCGCTCGTCGGTGAAGACGAACTTCACGCCCTTGTTGAGATACGCCAGCTCCCGGATGCGGCGGCGCACGGTGTCCGAGTTGAAGTTGACCTCCTGGAACACCCGCGCGTCGGGCTTGAAGCACACCACGGTGCCCCGCTTGCGGGTGTTGCCCAGCTTTTGAAGCGGCGCCACCGGCTTGCCGCTGACGATCTTGCCGGTCTTCGGGTCGGCCACCGATTCAAAGCGCTGTTGGTAGTGGCTGTAGTCCTTGTACACGTCCACCACCATCCACTCGCTCAACGCATTCACCACCGAGGCGCCCACGCCGTGCAGGCCGCCGGAATAGGCGTAGTTCTTGTCGGAGAACTTGCCGCCCGCGTGCAGCTGGGTGTAGACCACCTCCACGGCGGAGACTCCCAGCTTGGGATGGATGTCCACCGGCACGCCCCGGCCGTTGTCGCTGACCTCGCAGGAGCCATCCTTCTTCAGAGTCACGTTGATTTCGCTGGCAAAGCCGTTGGCCGCCTCGTCGATGGCGTTGTCCACGATCTCCCAGATCATATGGTGAAGGCCCCGCGGGCCGGTGGAGCCGATGTACATGCCGGGACGCATGCGCACCGCGTCCAGTCCCTCCAGGACCTGTATGTCATTTGCGGTATAAGTCTGAGCCATTTCTTCCTCCGGAGATTCCAATGATTCTTAATTATACATCGGCGGTGTTAATTTCAAAACCTACGCCCGCACCGCGCCGATGGCCGAAAACAGTATGAACACGAACAGGTTCACCGCCACGATGCCCGCGCCCGTGGGCAGGGAGCACACGCAGGAAAGCAGCATGCCCACCGCGAAGCAGGTCACAGAGACGACGGCCGCGCAGACGGTCACCGCCTTGAACCGGGAAAACAGCCGCATCGACGACAGCGCTGGGAAGATGATCAGGCTGGAGATCAGCAGCGTGCCCATCATGCGCATGCCCACCACCACCGTCAGCGCGGTCAGCAGGGCGATCAGCATGTTGAAGGCCCCCGCCCTCACGCCGGTGGCCCGGGCGAAGGCCTCATCGAAGGTGACGGCGAATATGCGGGGATAAAACAGCACGAACAGCACCAGCACCACCGCCGACAGCGCCAGCGAGACGTAGACGTCCGAGGCGCTCATCGCCAGTATGGAGCCGAACATGTAGTTGTACACGTCCACGTTCATGCCGCTGGTCATGCTGGTAACGATCACGCCCGCCGCGAGGGCGCTGGTGGAGATCAGCGCGATGGCCGAATCCCCCCGCATGCGGCTGTGCTCGCTGATGCGCAGCAGTAAAAAGGCGCACAGCACCACCACCACCAGCGTAAAGGGCATCGGGTTGGCCGCGATGCCCCGGCACAGGCTGGCTATGCCCCCGCGCAGAGGCGCGGGCAGGAAGGCGGGCAGGCTGTCGGCGGTGACGAAGCCCAGGGCCATGGCCACGGTCAGCGCCCCGAAGCCCACGTGGGAAAGGCCGTCGCCGATCATCGAATAGTGCTTGAGCACCAGCGTCACGCCCAGCAGCGACGCGCACAGCGACACCAGCCCGCCCACCATCAGGGCACGCTGTATGAATTTGTAGCCGAGATAGGTGGCGAACTCGGCGAAGGCCGCGCCGATGGCGCGCAGGTTGAACAGCGCCCACACCAACGCCAGGGCCAGCACGGCCCACAGAAAGACGGCCTTGTGCCGGCGATGACGGGCATCGCTGTTTTCATCCGGGTGGGCGAATAATCGTTGCAGCATGTCAGCCACGTTTTTCCACCGTCCTCTCCCTCAACCCTGCGCGGTATTCCTCCACCCCACCGAAGAAATCCAAGCCCCGGTTCATCACCAGCACCTTGCCCGCGTCCCGCATCGCGCCACCCAGGTCGTGGGAGACCATCACCACCGCCACGCCGTGGCTCCGGTTCAGGTCCCGGATCACGTCGTAGAACTCCGAAGCCGCGGCGGGGTCCAGCCCCGTGACCGGCTCGTCCAGCAGCAGTATGGCGTCGGTGGCGCACAGTGCCCGGGCGAGCAGCGTGCGCTGCTGCTGGCCGCCAGAGAGGGTGCGGTAGGACTTCCTGCGCAGCGGGGTCACGTCCAGCAGCGCCATGTTGGCCTCGGCCTTTTCCCTGTCCGCCCTGTTGTAGAAAAAGCGCCGTCCCATGCGGTTGACGCAGCCGGACAGCACCACCTCCTCCACCGAGGCGGGAAAATCCCGCTGGGCGGCGGTCTGCTGGGGCAGGTAACCGATGCGCTCCCGGGTCAGCCCGTCGCCGTAAACGATGCTGCCGCTGCGGGGGCGCACCAGGCCCAGCATCGCCCGCATCAGCGTGCTCTTGCCGGAGCCGTTCTCCCCCACGACCACCAGGTAGTCGCCCGGCTCCACCTTGAAGCTGACCTTCTCCACCGCCACGACGCCCTCAAAGGCAATCGTGACATCCTTCATGGTGATCAGGGCCATGCGCCACTTCCTCTCCGCCGTCCGCCCGGCATTTTTCACACACGCCCACCAGCAGGGTCTCCCTCGGGTCCAGCCGAAAGCCGTGCTCAGCCATCAGGTGGTCGGCCATGACCCCCATCAGCCGGCAGTCCACGTGCATCAGGTTGCCGCACCGGCGGCACAGCATGTGGAAGTGGGCGTCACAGCTGGCGGCGTCCTCCACGTGCTGGTACTGGGTGACGCCTTGCACGCCGGGATACTTGCGCACGCTGCCCTGCTCGGCCAGCTGCTCCAGGTAGCGATAGACGGTGGATCTGCCCACCTTTTCGCCCCGGCCCCTTAGTTCAAACACCACCTCGTCCACCGAGAAGTGCTGCATGCTGCGCTCCTCAAGGAACCTTTGCAGCTCCCGCTTCTGGCGGGTGTTGTACTCGCCGCGCATCATTCCAGCCCCCTTTGCAGGGCCTCGAGGTTGCGACCCATCAGGCTGACGTAGCTCTCCCCGGCCTGGAATTCATCCTGGGTGACGGTCTGCATCGAATGCAGCGTCAGGATCTCAACCCCGGTCTCCTCGGCTACGGTCTTCGCCACCGCCCGGGTGCTCAGCTCGATGGTATATACTGCGGGGATGCCCTCGGAGGCTACCTTATCGATCAGCGCCATCACCGTCTGGGCGCTGGGCTCGGTGTCGGCGGTACAGGACGGGAAGGCCGCCATGTAGTCCAGCCCGTATTCCCTGGTCAGGTAGACGAAGGGAAAGCGGTCGGCGAACACGAGCGTCTTGCGCTTCGCGCCCTCGACCAGCCGGCGAAGCGCCCCGTCGATCTGTTCGATCTGCGCCGCGTAGGCGCTCGCCGCCTCCCGGAAGGCGTCTGCGTCCGCGCCTTCAAGGCCGGCCAGCGCTTCGCCCAGAGCGCGCACCATGGCCGCCGCGTTCACCGGCGAGGTCCATATGTGCTCGTCGTACTCAGGAACAGCTCCGTGATGTCCGGCATCGGCGTCATCCTCCTCGACGAGATCTGAAACGCAGTCCATCATGCGCAGGGTGGCCGGGCGGTCGCCTTCATCGAAGCTCGCCAGTATGCCGTCGGCCCAGGCGTCGCTCTCGCCGCCGATGTACACGAACAGGTCGGCATCCCCTATGGCAATGATATCCGCCGGAGTGGGATCGTAGGCGTGGGCTTCGGTACCGGGCTTCAGCAGTATGGTCACCTCCGCCCCGTCGCCACAGACCTGACGGGCAAAGTCATAGCATGGAAAGTTGGTCGCGACCACATTCAGCCGATCTTCCGCAACGGCAGTCAGGCAGGTAAGGAATATCATCGCCAACAGCACCTGCGAGAAATAAGCAATTCTTTTCATCATCATGCTGGCCTCATTTTGAAATATGATTTCATTTTCATTTTCGTATTATAGCAATTCCAACCGATGCTGTCAACCTCTTCATGTAAACTCATGCCCAATTCTGTACATATTGATCCAGAGACGCGGAAAAGCCCCCTTCCCGAGGCTTTCAACCCTGCGGGATGGGGGCTTCCGTGTTGGTCAGGTCAATGTCTCTTCGCCGCTGTGCTCAGCCCCATCAGGGTTGCTCAAGCAACAATCCGGCTTCTTCCATGCCGACCTCTTCATTGATCACGTCGTCCATTTCAAGTTCGATCACCAGTTCAAGCTCATCCAGGCCGGTGTCCGGGTCTTCTTCGATGGTCTGGGTGCCCTCATCGGCGGTCTCTCCGTTGGCGCTGGCAGCCTTCGTCTTCACGCTCTTGGCTTTGGACCATTTGGAGTAATAGGTCTTCTTGCTGACAGTCGCGTAGGTACGAATCCGCACATAGTAGGTCTTGTTCGCCTTCAGCTTCTTGATGGTCGTGGCGAGGGTTTTGGCCTTCTTGACCGTTACCGTCTTGCTGCCGGAGAAATCCTTCTTCAGGCTGTACTGGATCTCGTAGCCCGTAATGTTCTTCGGATTCTTCCACTTCAGGGCAACCTGCTGCTTGCCGCCCGTCAGCTTCGTGAACACCGTGCCCTTCGGATTGATCTTAAAGGTGACCTTCTTGCTGCCGGTAAAGTTGCCCTTTCCCTTGACCGTAATTGTAGCCAGACCGACGTTTTTGTTGTTCTTGTAGGTTACGGTGTAGTCCGTGCCCTTCTTCAGCTTCGTCGCGCCAAACTTGACCGTCACCACAGGGCTCATCGCCTTGCCGGAATAGGTCTGATCCTTCACGGTATACTTCAGCTTCGCCATCTTCACCGCGGCGATCTTGAATTTCACCGCCTTGCTGCCAGTATAGTTGCCCTTGCCCGTGACGGTCACCGTGGCAGTGCCGGCCTTCTTGTTGTTCTTGTAGGTCAGGGTGTAGTCCGTATTCTTCTTCAGCGTCACCGTGCCGTACTTGACCGTCACCGCGGGCTTCAGCGCCTTGCCGGTATAGGTCTGGTTCTTGACGGTAATCACGCAATCGGCGATGTTGACCGTCTTTGCGGCTTCCTCAGCAGCCTTCACCTGCTCCTCCGCTGCAGTCAGCATTTTGACCACATCCTCGGAAACCAGCTTTTTCTGATCATCCGTCAGCGCGTCATAGGCTGCTCTCGCCGTGGTGACCGCATCCTTGTCGTCAAGGCCCACTTCGGTTCCAAGGGCTTTGATGGCCTTGATCACCTTGTCCGCAGCGGCCTTGTCCTCTTCGGCCTTCTTCCTGGCTGCTTCCTCTTCGGCCTTCTTCACAGCTTCCTGTACCTTCTGCTCCGCGCCGGTCAGCTTATCCAGCAAGCCAGCATCAACCTGCTTCTTCTGCGCGTCGGTCAGGCTGTCGTAAGCCTTGCGGGCAGCTTCCACAGCAGCCTTGTCATCCAGGCCGGCACTGCTGTTGAGAGCCTTGATGGCGGCTTCTACATCCAGAACAGCTGCATCCTTCACCAGCATCGGGATATCAACCGTCTTGGTCTGATCTGCAAACAGCGCGTTTTCAAACTTCGCCGTGTAGGTAGTCGCGCCCTTTTTCGTGTAGGTCGGAGCTTCTGTGGCAGAAGTTGTCTTCACCTTCTCGGTCAGCGGATGATCCCCGTTCTTGCAGGTCGCGGTGGCGGTTACGGAGCTGTTGTCATTAGACCAGGTGTAGATTGGCGCGTTCCAGTCATGGCCCTTAGCGGCAATCGCAACCGGCGCCGGGATCTCGCTCTTCGCCCCTGCGTCGGAGAACAACTTCTTGCAGACTTCACACGACCAGTAGGCTTCCGTGCCCGTCGCCGCGCAGGTCGAATCCACCTTGGCGTGCGCCGTCAGCGTATGCGCCTTCTTCTCAATCTCCACAGGCGCTGTGATCTCGTTCTTCGCCTCTGCGTCAGAGAACAGCTTATTGCAGACGCCGCACTCCCAGTACGCCTCCGTTCCCGTCGCCGCGCAGGTCGAATCCACCTTGGCGTGCGCCGCCAGCGTATGCGCCTTGTTCTCTATCACGACAGGCACTGTGATCTCGTTCTGCGCATTTTCATCTGAGAACAGCTTCTCGCAGGCTTCGCACGTCCAGTAGGCCTCCGTGCCTTCCTCCATGCAGGTCGAATCCACCTTGGCGTGCGCCGTCAGCGTATGGCTGGCAGGAATTGCCACCGGTGCGTCGATCTCGCTCTGCCCATTCTCATCGGAGAACAGCTTCTCGCAGACTTCGCACGTCCAGTAGGCCTCCGTGCCATCCGTCGTGCAAGTCTTGTCCACCTGAGCGTGCGCCGTCAGCGTATGCGCCTTCTTCTCAATCACGGCAGGCACTGTGATCTCGTTCTGCGCATTCTCGTCCGAGAACAGCTTCTCGCAGGCTTCGCACGTCCAGTAGGCCTCCGTGCCCGTCGCCGTGCAGGTCGAATCCACCTTGGCGTGCGCCGTCAGCGTATGGCTGGCAGGGATCACCGCCGGTGCGCCGATCTCTTGCTGCCCATTCTCATCCGAGAACAGCTTGTTGCAGACTTCGCACGTCCAGTAGGCCTCCATGCCATCCGTCGTGCAGGTCTTGTCCACCTGCGCGTGCGCCGTCAGCGTATGCGCCTTCATCTCAATTGTGACAGGCGCTGTGATCTCGTTCTTCGCCTGGGCGTCAGAGAACAGCTTATTGCAGACTTCACACGCCCAGTAGGCCTCCGTGCCCGTCGCCGTGCAGGTTGCTTCCACCTTCTCGTGGGCCACCAGCTTATGTCCCAAGGCGGGAATATTGCCTTCCACGATCTTGCGCTGGGTGGTGAAGGGCGCCTTCTTGAACTCAGCGGTGTAGAGTGTATCGCCCGGTTCCGTGCAGGTGGGCGCCTTGGCTTCGCTGCCCGTGGCGACTGCCGTCACCTGCTCCGTGTGGGAAGCATCCCGCTCGCACACGCGGGTCGCGGTGACGACGGGGCAGTTATCCCAGTTATAGCTATCCTCTGTCACCTCATTGCTCCACAGATGGCCCAGCGCGGGCACGAACTTGGTCACGGTCCTGCCGCAGCCGTTTTCGCAGGTGCTGGTCTGCTCACCCGGCGTTTCGCAGCCGGGCTCGGTCGTGGTAACAAATTCTCCCCAACGATGCCCCGTCGCGGGAATGGCCTCGGTATAGGTCTCGTCGCAGCGGGCGCAGGTATAGGTCGTCTCGCCCTTGGACTCGCATCCGGGCGCGGTGGTTTCCTCACCCGCATTCCAGTCGTGGCCGAGGGGTTCGGTTTCGACCGTCTTTTCATCGGAAGTGATCGTGACGTCATCGAGGACCAGCGTCGCGGTATAGGTGACGCTGCCCGCCTCTGTGCAGGTGGCGGTGTCGTCGGTACCGGTCACGGTCACGTCGCTCGTTTCGGTATAATCGCAGTTGCCGCAATGGCGCTCCGCGTGGGCGGCGGCGTCGCCATCCCAAACGATCTGCCAGTCCCCCAGCGCATGGGGCTTGACCGGGATCTCTTCAGACCGGGTATCGGTGTACGCTTTCCCGTCGAAAGTCGCCGTCGCGGTGTAGACCGTCTCGCCCACATCGGTGCAGGTCGCGTCAGAGACCTCGGTGGTCACCTCGGCATCCTGCTCCCAGTTATGGCTGTTGTCGTTGCCGCAGACGCGCGTCGCCGTGGCGCTGCTGTAATCGTCGGACCATTCAAAGGTCGGTTTGCCCCAGCTGTGGCCCAGCGCGTCCACGTAGTCGTCGACGTAGCTGTGACCGCACTGATAGCAGGTATAGGTCGTATAGCCCTGCGCCTCGCAGGTCGGTTCGGTCACCTCGGTCAGGTAGTCGTGGTCGGTGACGGCGACCGTGTAATCCCTGGCGTCGTTGTCATATCCATAAGCGCCAAATTCGACGCGCACGGCATGCGCACCCACGTCCAGGCCCTCAAGGGTCGCCTTGAAGTCTTCACCGATTCCAGTTTCCTCACCGTCGACGTACAGAGTTCGCCAGCCGCCTTCAGGCGCCACCTCGCCGACCTGGATAAGCAGCGATTCGCCGGTATGGATCTCATCCGGGATTTCGATCGGGGGCTCGGGCGTCGCGCCGAGGCTCCTGACATCAAGGGTCACCTCAGCGGTCATGGGCTCGTCCATGCCCTCAAACTCAGCCACAGCGGTGAAGGTAATTGCGCCATTGACTTCGTTGGCACGCCACATAAGGTCATTCAGCTCCGTTTCGCCCTTGTAGAGCTTCACGGATTCGGCCAGCGGCGCTTCCACACGGAAGGCAATTTCGTCGTTGTAGTAGTAGACCCGCTTGTCAGTGGTCAGCTCCACGCTGGGCGTCGTCACCTGGAAGGTCTGCTCCACGGTGTTCCTGCCCTTACCGGGGCCGTCGAAGCCCACGGAAACCACATAGGTGCCCTCCGCCAGCTGGTCGCCCGGTATGGTGATCGTCGCGTCGCCGTTCTCCACATATACAATTTCGGCTTTGACGTCATTTACGCTGGGTTCGTCGCGGTACATGAAGTTCAGCAGCCGGTTATCCCAATTCCTGTCCTGGGGCAGCAGCTGGAAGTCGTACCAGCTTTCGCCCGGTCCGTCTACCGTGATCACGCAGTCCTGGCCGGCCCAGATATACTGGTTCACTCCGACCCATGTGACGTCCGCGAGGCCATCGGTGGTGAAGTCAAAGGTCAGCGATTCGCTGTTGACCCAATTCTCCCCGTCGAAGGTCGCCATGGCGTAGATCGTGTGCTTGCCCACGTCCCAATGGCGGAGGCCAAACTGGCACTGGCCGTTTTCATCCACGTCAAATTCCTGGACCTCCGTGCCGTCGACATCGTGCGTCTGGAATCCATGCCCGTCGTTGAAACGCACCTTCTGCGCGCCTTCGGCGGTGACGGTGACGGTGTAATCCGTGTGCACGAGGTATTCGTCTGCCGTCGTAACCGCCAGTGTGACGTCCTGGCTCGCCGGAGCGAGCACGGGCAGGCGGAATTCAGTGTCATTATGCTCGTAATCAACGCCGCCTGTCCAGACGTGCAGATAGATGACATCGCCAACTTCGTAGTTGCCATCGAGGTCGACGTGAATATCGCCCTCCATGTTGCCGTCGCTCCGGGCGATATCCCAATCGGCGCCATCCAGTCGGAGCTCATACTCCAGATAACTGGCGTTTTCATCCCGATAGATGGTAAAGCCGGTCGGTTCGCCTGCCGTCAGGCTTCCGGGAACCTCTTCGGAATGCAGCGGCATGACGCCCTTGTGGGCCTGTACGGTGATGGTCGCCGGATTGCCGCTCACCCACTCGGTGTCGCCGGGCTGTTCGCTCAGCGGGAACTCCGCCCACGGCACGGCGGTCAGCGTCGTAGCGCTGTTCCACCTTGCCCAGTCACAGATGGCGAATTCTCCCTGCCAGCAGGGGTTGCCCTCTTCGTCAAGGTCGTGGCGCATGCCGTCGATCTCGAGGCCCACGTTCAGCGCTCCGGGGGCGTATACGCTGGCCACCAGATTCTCGTTGGTCAGTATTTCGATCCTGTCAAGGCTCAGCTGGACGCGGTTGCCCTCGTATTCCGTCACCTCGATCTCAACGGTGTTGGAATCCGTGCCCTCGTAGCCTGTGCCCCAGGCGCAGCCGCTCAGCCGATACCGACCCTCGGGCATGCCCGCAGTGGAGAATACCGCAATGTGGTTGTCCTCACTCCAGCTCCAAGGCATGTCGTATTCCTGGCCGTCCAGGCTGTTGTGGTTCAGGTTGTAGCCGTCGGCGTGATCGGAGGTCCCGAAGGTGACGGTCACCATGCCGCCCCTGGCCACGCGAATCGGATCGACGCTGATGTCGAACGGGCCGACGGGGCCGTTTGATTGATCCACCGTCACGGTCAGCGCGTTGGTGGACAGCCAGGCCCTGGGATCATAATCCAGGTCGTTCCACTCGTCCTTCCATGGGTCATAGGTCACCCGCGCATACACGGTGTAGGTGCCGAGCTCGCCCCAGGATTCGCCGGTATAGTAGCAGCCGTCCCCGTCCGGTCCCTCGTGGTTATCCCGGTAGCCGTTTCCGTGATACCACTGCACCGTCTGGATTGAACGCCAGGGTCGGCGCGTCCTCCGCCTGCGCCATCACCGGGATCCTGCGCTCAAAGCGCGCCGGATTGTAGCCGCGGCCGTAGGCGCTCGCCCACACGCGGATAACGTCCCCGTCCCGCAGCTGAAGGCCGTTCAAATCTTCGGCGCTTAAGCCGATGCCGATGACATTGTTCTCCTCGTTGTCAGGATCGCGGTCGATGCGATCGTAGCGCACATCGCCGTCCCAGCCATCCACCGAGACGCCTGCGTCCATGCTGTCCGCGTTTTCGGGCAGCTTCACCTCGAAGCCGAAGCCGCTGTCCTC
>CACWZI010000057.1 GCA_902765305.1 uncultured Eubacteriales bacterium | reverse complement strand
CATCAAACATATCCCCGTTCGACTTGCATGTGTTAAGCACGCCGCCAGCGTTCGTCCTGAGCCAGGATCAAACTCTGATGTTTAATCCTTTCCACTTGGTTCCCTACTCCCTTCGGCTCGCCAAAGCCTCCGCTTTCCTGAAACCTCGTGGCGTTTTACTCATAGAATTCTGACTGTTTCATCTCGCTTCTTCGCTCCTGCCTTCCGGCTCTCCTCGCAACTCCGCAAGATCTTGTACTCGTTTCCTCTGTATCGTTTTCAAGGTTCGCCGCTGTCTTCATTACCGGGTTTTTATGACCCTGTCTCGCTGACAGCTTGATTATTATAACAAAGGACACGGCATTTGTCAAGCCCTTTATTTGTTATGATTTGCCGACACACTTGTGGTTATTTTCGTCTCAGGCTACAATATATGGTATATTCACCAAAATTATCCCCTTAAATGCGCATTTTTACCGCTGTTTAACATTGTTAAGAAATGGATTTATTCAGCTTCGCCAGTACCGGACATGCCATTATTGCGGCGATAAGCATTGCGGCGGCCAATGGTTTTTCCCGAATCGGCTCGACCAGGTACCCGACCTTAATCTGCGGCAGCTTCAGCAGCAGAACCATGCAGCCGGCCTCGATCGCCCCTGCCAGGACCCGAATGCCCACATACGCCCCTGCGCCTATGCCGCATCCATTCAGCGCGCCAAGGCTTTGAGCGATGACACACATCCCGCCGAATCCGCACATCCCCGCCAGCAGGGGCAGCCTGACCGCCTCCGGCAACGCCAGCTTTGATACCCGAAGCGCGCCCGACGGCACATCCAGCAGGCAGACCAGGGCGTCCGCCGGGCCCTGACCGACCCACTCGCCCAGCGCGCCGGCCAGCGCGCCAAACAGCGTCATATACCCGCAGATCGTCAGTATGCCCATGACCGCCCCGCGAATCGGCTGATCGCCGACCGCTGTGCCGACGGCTTCAACACCCTCCACGCGCCTTTTCCATGCCCCGCGGAGCAATACCAGCAGCGTGATCTGGGTCAACAGCTGTGCCATCCAAAGCTTCCATCCCATCGCGGCGCTGTCCAACATGCCGACGCCGATGCCGCCCACCAGAAAAGCAGGGCTGAAACCGGCGGTGGCCGCCGCGAGCCTTAGCAGCTGGCCACGGTTCATGCCGCTCCCGGCGGCGACGTTCCGCGCCGCAAGAGCGCCTGCGGGCGTTCCCGCCGCCATGCCGACGATCATCCCCGGCGCAGCTGCGCCGGGCAACCTGAAGCAGGCCCGCATGGGCCGCTCCAGCATCGCCTCATAGGCCCCGATCGCCTCGCCGCCGGTCAAAAGCGGCATCAACGCCAAAAACGGAAACAGCGCCGGGGCCACCGACGCATACCACCGGGCCATCGCCTCTGCCGCGCCTCTCGACGCCGCCTGGGGCCTTGACAGCAGCAGCGCCACCGCAGCCAGGCCGCCCAACCATTTCAAGCGCTTCAAAAACACCCCCCCTGTCTGCCTGATTCTATGCGGACAGGGGGGTAAACATCCAAACGATCACAGTTTCTCGGGATAGACGCCCTTGGCGTGCAGCTCCAGCAGCGCCTTCTGAACCAGGGGGCGATCCTCCTTGTAGGTCACGCCGAACCAGATCGCCTCGGTTTCAAGCATGTCCACGGTGATCTCGCCGCCCTTGAGCATGCTGTCCACCATCACCGGCAGCAGGCATTCGCATTTGATATCGGCGGGGTCGGCCTTCTTCAGGAACGCCTCGAAATAGCGCTGCATGCCGTCGAACAGGGCCGGATGGAAGCCCCAGAAGTTCATGGAGACCAGCGCGTCGGGATCCAGTTCGACCCCGGGTTCGCCGGCGGAGGTATCGGCGATGTGGCCGTCCGCGTACAGGCGGATCTTCGCAACCTCGTCCACGTCCACCATGCGCCCGTCGACCACCTTGCACACGCCGCGGGTGACCGCGCCGTGGATGCTGACGGTGTTTTTCAGGCGATAGCCCACCATGGCCGCCTTTTCAGGCGCAGAGTGATTCACCAGGAAATCGTGCATCTTCTGGAAGGAATCCACGCCGTAGTAATCGTCTGCGTTGATGATGGCGAAGGGCTCGTTTACGCAGGCGCGGGCGCACAGCGCGGCATGCACCGTGCCAAAGGGCTTGGTCCGGCCTTCCGGTACCGCGTACCAATCCGGCAGGGAGCTGTAATCCTGGAAGGCGTATTCCACCGCGATCTTCTTCGAGAGCTTGTCTCCGCAGATGCGCTTCACATCCTCCAGCATGTCCGGCCGAATGATGAACACCACCTTGTTGAAGCCTGCGCGAATCGCATCGCACACGGAATACTCCAGCAGGATCTCATTGTTGGGACCCATCCCTGTAATCTGCTTGTTGCCGCCATAACGGGAAGCCATGCCCGCCGCCATTACGACCAGTGTCGTGTTCATAGTGAACCCTTCCTTCCGTTATATAATGTGTACTGTGGTTATGGTCTCTATCCGGAAACACCGGCATCCCGCGCCTCTGTTCCCTGCCTTCCCGTACTGCCAAACCCCCCGGTGCGCTCACCCCGGGCGTCATCGTCATCGGTCAGCCCGAAGGGCAGGAAAATCCCCTGGGCAAAGGCCTCGCCGGCTTCTACGCAGACGGTTCGGCCCCCCGCATTGAACAGCTTGATGAATATGTGCCCCTCGTTGCGCGCGCCGAAGTAGTCCGCGTCCACGATGCCCACCGTATTGTTCAGCTGCAACCGGTACTTGAAGCCAAGGCCGCTCCTGGGAAACAGCATCAGCACCCAGCCGTCGTCGATGCGGGCGCGCACCCCCGTGGGTATGCGCAGACTTTCGCCCGGCGCCAGGCTGAAGGCCTGCGGGGAAAGGAAATCATAGCCCGCAGAACCCGCCGTGGCCCGGCGGGGCAGCGGCGGCAGCTTCGGAATCGCCGCGTCCGGGAAGACGTCCTGCCAGTCCGCCCGGAAGCGCTGGGGCGATACGTGCATAAATCGCGCCACGCCGCCCATGTCAGACGCCCTCCAGTATGGTTCGCACCAGGTCGGCATCCGCTTCGCCGGTCTGCTCCATGCCGTGGTCCTTTTGGTAGGCCTGGATGGCCGACACACAGCCATCTCCGTAGACGCCGTCGGGCGATCCGGTCAGGTAGCCCATGGCGATCAGCTTCTCCTGGAGCAGGTATGCCTCCCAGCAGTAGGTGGTCTTCTTCAGCGGGACATAGACCATTTCATAGGGCTCCAGTGGGACAATCGACTGCTCGTTGGCGGGCGTGGTCAGCTCGGAGGTTTCATTGGCGGGATAGCCGAACATCTCGTTCAGCGTCACCAGCTGATAGCCCTGCTCCACCACCCAGGGGATGAACTTCAACAGTTTCTCCAGGTCCTTGTCGGTGGTGTGGAACAGGTAGATCGCGCCCGGCTCCAGCGCCTTTGCGATCTTTGTGTTGTTGGCCGAGCCGGAGGCCGACCAATGGGCAATGCCGTAGTACCCCAGCTGTTTGGCGTACATCTGCATACGCTGGTCGCCCCGGGCGTCGCCGCCCCGGGGGCGCAGGAAATGGCAATGGTAGTTCACGCCCAGTATGTGGCTGAGGGCCAGCTGCTGCTTGTAGACCTCCTCGGCCAACTCCTCGTTGCTGCACGCGAAAAGGCCGTTGTGGGTATAGGTATGGTTCTCCAGCTCAAATCCGTTTTCCCAGGCATATTTGAGAATCTCGCTCTGGGCCTGTTTGATGACGTTCTGGCCGATGGGGAAGATCGTCAGCTTGCCGCCCACCTCGATGGCCTTGTCCACGATCTGCTTCAGATTTTCCGCCTGGAAGCAGTCATCCACGGTGATGGCGACGATCTTTTCCTCGGTATTGGCCTTGGTAAACACGGGCATGAAGCCCGCGGCCGTGGCCGTGGGACGCGTGGCTGCCCGCTGGGGATTCGCCGCCTCAGGCTCGGGCGTCGGCTTCGACGTCGCCTCAGGCTTGGGCGTTGCGGTAACCTGCGGCGCCAGCGGCTCACCCTCCGCCTGCTGGGACACGAGGGGCTCGCCCTCCGCCTGTCGGGTATCCTCCACCGGCTTGGAAACCGCCCGGTCCGGCCCTTTGCCCTTGGACAGGAGCAGCGCCAGCGCCACGACCAACACCAGCGCCACTGCCGCACCGCCGATGATGATGAGCCGCTTTCGGTTCATCGAGCGCTGTCGCGCCCGGGAGAACATGGGTCTGTTGTTTTGATTTGCCATGGCTGTTTCCTCTGTGCCGTTGATCCTGAATAAGTAAAACGGATAAGTCCACGGGAGTATCCCGCCATCTTATCCGTCGATCTGTCACTGGCGCATCGCGACGGGAATATTCCCGGATGACGCAACCAGTATAGCAGAATCAGCCAAAAAAGTCAACGCAACAAGGCGCCACCAACGTGTCAACAATAGGGCGAAGTATGCCTGCTTCGCCCCAATATCGTCAAATTCGCACCAGGGACAGCGTCACCAGCGGCTGAACCGAGGGATCGGTGAGATTGATGGCCTCGGAACTGCGCAGCGAAACGGTGGATCGCTCGCACATTTCGCAGATGGCCTGAGCAGTGAAGCTGGCCGGGCCTTCGCCGCCGACCTCGGTGATGGCCGTGGACTGGCTGGCGTTGTTGACGTTCAGCGTGATATTGGACGCCATCGTCTGTCCCTCGGGCACCCGCACCGTGTAGGTGGCCAGGTAGGTGCCCGCCTCCTCGACGGTGATCATGCCGGAGTTGACGGCAAAATCGCCGCACGGGCAGAAGCAATTGTTGTTTACCAGGGGAATGATGCCGTTGGGCGCCACCGCCATGGGCAGCATGGCCGAGAAAATGCCGTACTTTGAACGCCGTTCGGAGGGCCTGCCGCCGTCATACGGTCTGCCGCCGTCACACGGCCTGCCGCAGTCATAGGATCCGCATCCGTCGTCATAGCTGCCCCGGACCGATTCATAATTGCCGTTCCTGTCGGGGCAGGGCCCGTTGTAGTAGGGATAGTTGTCCCAGCAGCGGCGGTTTTCACTCAGGCTGTTCAGGCATCCATAGCGATTATTGGAATCACGGCGTCCACAGTCGCCGCAGCGATAATTATTTGCCATTTTGTTTGCTCCTTTCAGGGGATTCGGTGTATACTACGCGCCCCGCACCAAATCTGTGCGGGGCGCGCCCTGATCGGAGTTCAAATTGCTATGCCTGGGATCGATCCCCCGGCGCAATCCCCAGGGATTCGCCCTCGATGAGCGTCGTGGGAATCAGTATGGAGCCACCCGCCGCCGCATTGGAATGATCGATCTGCCCGATCAGCTGCAGCGCGGCCTGCCGACCCAGGGCATCGCTGTCCTGGCGGATCGTAGTCAGCCTGGGGTGCACTGCCTGCACCGAGCGAACACCGTCATACCCCGCCACGGAAATATCCTCAGGTACCCTCAGTCCCTTTTCCCGAATGGTATCCAACGCCCCGAAGTAGGAGGCGTCGTCCGGCAGCAGTATACAGGTCGGGCGATCCGCTCGATCCAGCAGCGCCACCAGGCTTTCCCGGATATATTCAAAATCGTCATAGCGCCCGGGGACGACATAGCCGTCGGGAAGATCCAGGCCGTTCATCTCCATCGCGCGGCAAAAGCCCTGGACGCGGTTTTCCGTCACCGCGGAATTGCGCTTCTGGCCATGGATATAGGCGATGCGCCGATGCCCCAGCGCCACGGCCCGGTCCACCAGCATCCGTATGCCGTTGACGTTGTCGGATATGATGCTGCAACGATTGTCGAAGGTGTGGTCGATGGTGACGCAGGGCAGGTCGCTGTTCACCAGTTCCGCCACCTCAGACGAGTAAAAATCCACGCAGGCGAGGCACACACCGTCCACATTGCGATAGCGACAGTGTTCCAGATAGGTCATATCCATCGTGCCGATGTTGTGGTTGATGAACGTGATGTCATAGCCCCGGCTCTCCACCTCGGACTTGAAGGCATTCAGCACGGCTGCGAAAAAGGGATGCGTCAGTCCGCTGATGTTGTCATCGACAAAAAGTACGCCCAGGTTGAAGCTGCGATTGGTCTTCAGGGCCCTGGCCAGCGCGTTGGGACGGTAGCCAATCTCGTGAGCGGTTTCCATCACCTGCCTGCGAGTGGCCTCGCTGATATCCGGGTAGCCGTTGAACACCTTGCTGACCGTGGATATGGACATACCGCAGCTGCGTGCGACATCCTTGATGGTCACAGACATATGATGTCCTCCTTATTGCCCCAACGGTCTAAAACGATTTCGGCTCTATAAGGAGTATACCTAATTTTTAATAAAAAAGCAAGGGGGTTTTACAAAGTAAATGAGGTTAATTCTTATATTTATTGCCAAAGCGGATCATCGGATGTCCCAATGATCCGCTTTGGCAATACTCGATCCCTCAACGCTCGTCCACGGTGGGCGCGTCGTCAGCGAACAGCTTCTCCTGGGTCAGCACATCCGCCGCGCCGGTAGCGGCCATGCCCAGCTTGGCCTGGAAGGCGCTGAGTGCTGCGGCGGTACTGCTGCCGTAGACGCCGTCCGCGCTGTCCGGGGGCAGGTAGCCCAGATCGGTCAGCCTGCGCTGAAGCAGGTTGGTCGCCCAGGTGCAATCGCCGGTCTTCATGAAATAATAGGGGATATTCTTTACCCGGATCTCGGGCATCTCCTCGGTCATGACGTTCACGTCCGCCTCGGTGAGGTTTGGCTCATAGCCGAAGAGCTCGTTCAGCGTGACCATCTGATAGCCCTGCTGTTTGGCTTCCTCCATCAGAACGCGCATGCGCTCCAGATCGTCATTATTGCTCTTGAAATAATAGATGTTGCCTGGGGCCATGTTGTTTCCGATGCGACCCTCCTCCATCCGGCTGCCGTTGTAGGTCCAGCCGGCGATGCCCACATACCCCTCCTGCTTCAGGAAGGTGTGTGTGCGCAGATCGTTTTCGCCGTCCCGGCCGTACAGCCTGAGGAAGTGGGGGTGATACTTGACGCCCAACACGTAGCTGACCGCAAGGGACTGCTTCCAGATCTCCGAGACCATCAGCGTGTCGTTCAGCGCGTAGAGCTTCGCGGTCGTGCTGAAGCAGCGGTTTTCGATCTCGAATTCCAGGCTGTTGAAGCAGTATCGCAGGGCCTCGTCCATGCCCTTCTTCATCACGCTCTCCCCGGTGGGAAAAAGCGTCAGCTTCGCGTTGTATTCCAGGGCAAGGTCCGCGAACTTGCGGGTGATGCCCGCGCCGGAGCATTCGTCCACGGTGATTGCGATTTTCGGCTCGTCGATATAGGCCTTGGTGAATATGGGCAAAAAGCCCTCCTGAGTTGGCTGGGGCCGCACCAGCGCGTATGGATCATTGGGGTTGAAGGTGGGTTCGGGCGACGGCGTGGGCTCGGGCTCAGGCGTCGGCGACGGAGTCAGCACCACGATCTCCCCGTTTCCCTGCCCCAGCTGGCCCGCGGTCAGCACCATTTCATTGTCCTCAACGGGCGGGTTGTTCGCATCCACAAATTTACCGTCGGGGTTGCCCGCTGCCGCCCCGCCGACATTGTCCGCAGGGGGCTTCAGGCGATTGGTCACCACAATGGCCACGACCAATGCCAACGCCACCACGGCCAGCGCGGCGATCGCAAAGGACAGGCATCCGCCCTGCGCGCGACGGCGGCGATGGATGGTTCTCCTGGGCATTGTCTTACCTCTCTTTATTCGTCATTTTCATCTTTCTTCTCCGGGCGGTGGAGGGTGAAGCTGAATTCAGTGCCCTTCCCCTTTTCGCTGGTCACCCAGATCTCCTCGTCCATCCGCTTCAACAGCTCCTTGGCGATGGAGAGCCCCAGACCGCTGCCCTTGCCGCTGTGGGCCTTGTCCACCTTGTAAAAGCGGTCGAACACATAGGGCAGATCGTTTTCCTCGATGCCGATGCCGGTGTCCTTCACGTGCATCACCACCCGCTCGTCGTCCCAATCGGCAGAAACGGACACGGAGCCCTCCTCGGTATACTTGATGGCGTTGTCCACCAGTATGATCAGCATCTGCTCCACCCGATCGGCATTGGCATATACCGGGGGGCACTGGGTAAAGTCGGTCTCCAGCTTCAGCTCCAGACCGTGCTCGGCGGCGATGGAGGTATAGCGGTCGCACACGTCGTACACCACGTCGTCCAGCGCCATGACGCTCTTTTGTATGGCCAGGTTGCCGCTCTGCAGCCGGGAAAGCTCCAGCTGGTCGTTGATCAGCCGGGACAGGCGCTGGATCTCCCGCAGGATGATGCCGTAATAGCGCTGCCGGTCGGCCTCCTCGGTGACCATGCCCTCGCTCAACGGCTCCACCAGCGCCCGCATGGCCGTCAGCGGCGTGCGCAGCTCGTGGGAGACGTTGGAGACGTACTCCCGGCGGGTGCGCTCCAGGCGCTCCATCTGGGTGATGTCGGAGAACAGGCCCACCGCGCCGGCGATGCTGCCGATCTCATCCACGATGGGAGTGATGGTCAGCCGCAGGATCATGTCCCTGGCCTGCATGTTGCGGCTCATCGGCTCGCCGGATTGGATCACGGAATCGAAATCGTCCCAGACGCTCTTGTCGTCGATCACCTTCATCCTCGGATCGGGCAGATGGATGGCCGTCTTCTGGCGGGTGAAGAACTTTTCCAGGGCGGGGTTGGTATGGGTGATCTCGCCCTTGGCGTCGATGGCGACGATCCCCTCGGACAGGCCGTTGAGCATATTGCGCAGCCGGTTGCGTTCGACGATCAGCGTATACATGTTCCGGGAAAGCTGATAGGACAGCTGGTTCACCGCCTTGCCCAGCTCGCCCAGCTCGCCATAGGCATTCTCGTCTGCGCGGACCTCGAGGTCGCCCTCGGACATGGCCACCGCCGCGTTGCGAAGCCTGGCCACCGGTTCCATCACCGGATGCATGATCTTATCCGCCAGCAGCCACACCGCCGCCAGCGACACCACAAGCGCCGCCGCCCCTGATACGAGCGCCGGAACCAGTACTCCTGACTGCGCGGCGGAGGGCGCCTGCCCTCCCGTCCATATAAAGAAGACAGACAGACCCACGGCAACCGCGATAGCCACCGCGATTGCCGCTAAGAGTGCCGCGCGCTGAATCAGCACGCTGCTTTTTTTCATGCGTTGACCTCAAACCTGTAGCCTACGCCATAGACCGTCTTCAGCGCCCAGGGCACGTTTTCCTGGGGCAGCTTCTGGCGTATGCGCTTGATATGCGCGTCCACGGTACGGGTATCGCCGAAGTAATCGTAGCCCCACACCCGGGAGAGGATCTGTTCCCTGGAAAACACCTGGCCCACGTTGCTGGTCAGCATGTGCAGGATCTCGACTTCCTTGGGCGTGCAGGGGATGACCTTGCCGGACACCTTCACCTGGTAGTTTTCCAGGCTGATCTCCAGCTGGGGCAGGCGGATGATACTGCTGTCCTCCTCGCTGGTCTTTTCGCTGAAGCGACGAAGCACCGCCTTGATGCGGGCCAGCACCTCGCGGGGACTGAAGGGCTTTACGATGTAATCGTCGGCGCCCAGCTCCAGGCCCAGTATGCGATCGATCTCCTCACCCTTCGCGGTGAGCATGATGATCGGCAGGCTGCTGGTCTGGCGGATGGTTCGGCAGACGTCGATGCCCGACATGCGGGGCATCATCAGGTCCAGCACCACCATATCCGGATGCAGGCTTTCAACCATTTCCAGGGCCTGCTGGCCGTCGTAGGCGCTCTGATGTTCATATCCCTCGGAACCCAGGTAGAGGCCCAGCGACTCATGGACCACTGGGTCGTCGTCGGCGATAAGAATAAGAGGATACATTGACATTTATATCACCCCAAATATCACTTTTGTACTTTTATTATATACATTCCTTCAACTTAGTGCAACCGAATATGGAAGAAGCCCAATTTTTATCACATTTCCGACAGGATCATGTGAAATTGGGCGAAACAACGTCGAATTTCGACGGTATTGGATGGATTCTCCGTGCGCTTGACGACAGTCATGTTAAAAAGGCTTTTTGTCGTTCGATGGTTTCGTTCTGCTGCGCCACGAACCGGCTGGCCAGATCGCGGGCACCCACATCCGCGCCACCGTAGCTGTTCAGCGCCTTGGTCATCTCGATCACGCCCATTGTGGCGCCCTGGATCACGATTTCGGCGATATGGGCATCGGAGCGGTCCGCCAGGGTCTCCATCTCCAGCCCCGCCCACATGCCGGCCTTGGCCAGAGGCCCCACCGGCTCGGCCCGGCCGCCGGCGTTCACCAGGGCCTGCTCGCTGTCCCGCCGGGCGACGGCATAGTCCGCCTTCTCCCGGATCAGCTCGTCGCGCATGGCGCCCGCCTCCGTCTTCTGCATCAGGTGCTCCACCGCGTCCTGCCCCGTGCGCGCGTTGCGCACCACATCCTGAAGCAGCTGCACAGTCTCATTCATAGAAAAACCTCCCTCGCACATGTTTGGAAATAGTGTGCGAGGGAGACGGCGGTTGTATGGCTGGAAATGATTAGCGTGCCGTCGACCCCAGGTACGCATCCCGCACCCGCTGGTCGGCCAGCAGTTCTTCTCCGGTGCCCTGCATGGTGATTCGGCCGGTTTCCAGCACGTAGGCCTGATCGGCGCAGCGCAGGGCGGCGTTGGCGTTCTGTTCGATCAGCAGGATCGTGATGCCCTCGGCCTTCAGTTCGCGGATGATGGCGAAGATATCCCGCACCACCAGCGGCGCAAGTCCCAGGCTGGGCTCGTCCATCATCAATAGCTTCGGCCTGGCCATCATAGCCCGGCCCACCGCCAGCATCTGCTGTTCGCCGCCGGACAGCGTGCCCGCCAGTTGCCACTCCCTTTCCTTCAGGCGTGGGAAGCGCTGGTAGATGTCCTCGATGCCGGATTCGATCTCGTCCCTGTCCTTGCGCAGGTAGGCGCCGATCTTCAGATTTTCCTTCACCGTCAGGTTGTCGAACACCCGGCGTCCCTCGGGTACCATGGCGATGCCCTCGGCCACCACCTGTTGGGCGTTGAAGGGGATGATGTCCCGGCCCAGGAAGTTGATGGCGCCGGAGGCGGTCTTGACCAGGCCGCTGATGGCCCGCAGCGTGGTGGATTTGCCCGCGCCGTTTGCGCCGATCAGCGTGACGATCTGGCCCTGCTCCACGTCGAAGCTGATGCCCTTCAGGGCTTCGATGCCGCCGTAGTTGACCTTCAGGTCCTTCACCTTCAGCATGCTTGCCTGTGACATCATTGCACCCCCTCTTCCTCGTCCACGCCGAGGTAAGCCGCGATGACCGCAGGATTGTTCTGCACCTCGGCGGGCGTGCCCTGGGCGATTTGTTTGCCGAAGTCGATGACGTAGATTCGGTCGGAAATGCCCATGACCAGGTTCATGTGGTGCTCGATCAGGAACACCGTCAGGTTGAACTTGTCCTTGATCTGCTTAATAAACGCGCCAAGCTCCTCGGTCTCCTGGGGGTTCATACCGGCGGCGGGCTCGTCCAGCAGCAGCAGCTTCGGCTGGGTGGACAGCGCACGGGCGATCTCCAGCAGGCGCTGCTTGCCATAGGGCAGCGATATGGCCATCTCATCCTTCAGGTCGAACAAGTCCACCTCCCGCAGCAGTGCTTCGGTATCCGCCCGCATTTTTCTCTCCTCGACGGCATTCAGCCGGAAGGTGGCGGTCAGGAAATTGCTGGTGCGGCGCAGGTGGCGGGCGGTCAGCACGTTGTCAAACACCGTCATCGATGAGAACAGGCGGATGTTCTGGAAGGTGCGGGCCACGCCCAGCTTCGTGATCTCGTCCGGCCGCTTGCCCGTGACATCCTGGCCGTTCAGCATGACCTTGCCCTCCGTGGGCGTGTACACGCCGGTGATCATGTTGAAGGCGGTGGTCTTGCCCGCGCCGTTGGGGCCGATCAGGGCCACGATCTCGCCCTTGTTGATGTCCATGGACAGGTCGTTCACGGCCACGACGCCGCCGAAGCGCATGGTCAGGTGATCGATGTGAAGAACATTCTCGCTCACTTCGACGTCGCCTCCTTTCCCTTGCCCTTGCGTTGCCAGTTGCGTATCAGATCCGGCAGCTCCTTCGTGCCCATGATGCCCTGCCGGAAGAACAGCACCACGATCATGATGATGATGGAGAAGACCACCAGGCGGAAGCCGTTTCGCAGCAGCGGCACCTCGAAATTGCCGATCATCTGCTTCTGGTCCAGGAAGCGCAGCCACCATTCGCTGGCCGCCACGAACAGGAACGAGGAGATGCAGCTGCCCGTCACCGAGCCGATGCCGCCGATGACCACGATCAGCAGGATCTCATAGGTCATCGCCGTGGTAAAACTCTTGGCCTGCACAGTGGTCTGGTACATGGCCAGCATCGCGCCGCCCACCCCCGCGAAGAACGAGGAAATGCAGAACGCCAGGCGCTTGTGGCTGGCCAGTCGAATGCCCATGGCCTCGGCGGCGATCTCGTCGTCGCGGATCGCCTTCAGGGCCCGGCCGAAGGTGGAATTGATCAACAATATGATCACGCCGATACACACGCCGGCGATCAACAGCGGAACCAGCGTGGACAGATACACCGTCACCTGGCCCTCCGCGCCGCGAACGTTGAAGTCGTTGAACGTGGGGAACAGACGCAGCATGTTGGAGCCGTTGGTGACCGGGCCCAGCTTGTCCCACTGGAACAGCGCGCGGATGATCTCCGCAAAGCCCAGCGTTGCAATGGCCAGGTAGTCGCTCTTGAGCCGCAGCACCGGCAGGCCGATCAGGAAGGCGAAGAACGCCGCCGCCAGGCCGCCCAGTATCATGGCAATGAACCAGGGCAGCACAAACTGAACCAGGCCGCCGTTATAGTACTGATAGACGTCCATGCGCGCAGCCAGGGGAATGGTAAATATGCCATACACATACGCGCCGATCAGCATGAAGCCGGCCTGGCCCAGGCTGAATATGCCGGTAAAGCCGTTGCACAGGTTCATCGACACCGCCACCAGGGCGTAGGTCGCGCCCTTTTTCAGCACGGTGAACAGCATGGAGGTTGCCGGTATGAACTGCTCCGCGATGAATACGGCCACATACAGGCAAAGCACAATGACCGCCGATATGATCGTGGCGGAATCGATTTTCTTCTTTGTCAGACTGTTGCTCATTCCGCTCACCTCACACCTTATCCGTAGTCTTTTCGCCGAACAGGCCCGTGGGCTTGACGGCCAGGATGATGATCAAAAGGGCGAAGGTAAAGGCATCGGAGAAGGTGGCCAGACCCACGGGACCGGAGAGGATGCCCGCCTTGAACAGTATGATGTCCAGGCCCTTGATGATATTCTCGGCGATACCGATGATGAACGCGCCCACCACCGCGCCGGGGATGGAACCGATTCCGCCGAACACCGCCGCCACGAATGCCTTCAGGCCCGGCATGGCGCCGGAGGTCTGTATGACGGTGGTGTAGTTGGTGAAGTAGAGCACAGAAGCCACGCCCGCCAGGAACGTGCCGATGACGAAGGTCATCGATATGACGCTGTTGATCTTGATGCCCATCAGCTGGCTGGTCTCAAAATCACGGGAGACGGCCCGCATGGCCATGCCGATCTTGGTGTGGTTGATCAGCATCACCAGCGCCACCACCAATATGATGGTCAGGAAGGGCGTGATGATCGTGACCATCTTGGTGGTCGCGCCGAAGATCGTCACGGAATCGGATATCCAGGGGATGGTGGGATAGATCTGGTTCAGGCCGCCGGTGATGTACAGCACCAGGTTCTGCAATGTATAGCTGACGCCGATGGCCGAGATCATGGCGCTCATGCGCGGTGCTGTGCGCAGCGGCTTGTAAGCCACGCGTTCAATGACAAAGCCGATAAGCGCCGTCAGCACCAGTACCAGCGGGATGCACAGCCAAAGCGGCACACCGCTGGCGGCCATATACACCATGATGATACCTGCCACCATGAACACATCGCCGTGGGCGAAGTTGATCAGGCGCAGTATGCCGTAGACCATCGTATAGCCGATGGCGATCAGCGCATACTGTCCACCCACCGATATGCCGGACAGGATGTACGGAAATACAGTATTCCACATAGAGGGATACTCCTTTATTCGGGGATTGTTTAAGACAAACGGCGGAGGCGAAAGCCTCCGCCGTTTGGGTCAGCGTTGCTTATTCGACGGTCTGCTCGGTCACGAACTCCCAGTCGCCGGTCTCATTGTTGATCTTCTTGATGAAGGCCGCGTCGCGGATGGCGTCGCCGGTCTCGTCGAAGGCGATCGCGCCGGACACGCCGGTCAGCGTCACGGACGGCAGGGCGGCCTTGACTGCGGCGGCATCGGTGGAGCCGGCGGCCTTCAGGGCCTCGAGCGCGGTGTAGTAGGCGTCATAGCCCATGGCGGACACGGCGGAGATCATGTCGTTGCCGCCGTTGTTGGTCATGGCCTCGGAATCCTCGTTCAGCCAGGCCTTGAAGCCCTCGTCGAACGCGGGAGTGGCGCCTTCCTGATAGAAGGTGGTGATAATCACCGCCACGTTGGTGCCCTTGGCGGCCTCGGCCACGACGTTGCTGTCCAGGGTATCAGAGCCCAGGATCGGGAAGGTCGCGCCCTGGCTGGCGGCCTGCTGCACGATCTGGGTGGAATAGGCGATGGACACGGGGCAGAAGAACACCTGCGCGCCATAGTTGGCAGCATTGGTCAGATAAGAGGTGAAGTCTGCGGTGCCGGTGGGGAAGCTCTCCACGATCGCGGTGCCGCCCAGGCCCTCGAAAGCCTGCTTGAAGTAGGTCAGAAGGCCCTGGTCATAGTCATTGCCCAGCTCGCCGAGGCAGTACGCGGTGGTCGCGCCAAGCTCCTTGGAAGCGTAGTTGGCCAGAACGGTGCCCTGGAAGGGATCCAGGAAGCAGATGCGGAAGTAGTGGTCGTTGCCCGCGGTGACCTGCGGATTGGTGCAGGTGACGCCGATGGCGGGGATGTTCGCGTCGGCAAAGTATTGGCTGCCCGCAATGGACACGCCGGAGCCGTAGCTGCCCAGCACCACGGAAACGCCCTCGGAGACCAGCTGCTGCGCGGCGGAAGGCGCCTTGTCGGTGGAGGAGCCATTGTCCGCATAGACCAACTCGACGTCATAGGTCGTGCCGCCGATCTCCACGGTGGGGGTCTCCTTGTTGGCATACTGCATGCCCAGCATCTCCTGCTTTCCGCCGGCGCCGCTGTCGCCGGAAGCGGGCTCATACACGCCGATCTTCACGGTCTCGGCCATGGCCGCGGCGGAGAGGACCAGCATCATTGCCAATACGATTGCCAATACCTTCTTCATGGGAAAAAACCTCCTGTTAATATGGATAGGGCTATTATACATTTTCCTCAATATAAATGCAACCCCAAAATTGTTTTTTTTTGCAGTATTTCTTCGGGCTTTGTGCGTCCGCTCCACAAAAATCCGCCTGTGACGGACACAATTCGCCTGTTTTTGCAGAAGTTGCTTGAATAATCATGCAAACAGGGCATGATATGGCAATGTGTATATATAATCAGGCCCTTTGCGCGACAAACCAGGGGCGCTTACGCTTGAGCCCAACCATCAGTGGGATTGAAATCGTTTTTCATCCGGCATCATACCACAATTAACACATTTCAATCATAGTTTTTTCATGCATAATTATTAACAATTGTTGACAGTTATTGTGTTTCGTGATATAATGTTTATAATTGGTTTTTTCTTATCGTGTTTGATTAGTCCAATTTGGGAGGCTTTAACTTATGGAACGCTATCTCAGCCTCGCGCTTTTATTGGCATTGTTATTGACAACCGTCAATAGTACCGCTCTTGCCGAATCTGAGGGTATCAACATAGACGAAGCGGTATTCACGGAATCTGACATCAGCTTGTCCGATGCGCTTGATCTCAGAGATCTGGACATCGTTGACGTCGATCTGCTGAATGACCTTGATGCAGACGACAGCGCTCAAATCATTGGCGAAGAAGACGATTCGTCAGACACCGCCGTTCAGCCCAATAAATCCAATCCTGTTCTTACAGCCTCATCCATAACCATTGGCGTAAAAGAGAAATACACCAAGCTGAAGGTCCAGATGACCGCAAGCAATGGAAAATCGCCGAAGATCAAATGGCGCTCTGCCAACAAGAAAATCGCAAAGGTCGATTCCAAGACCGGTAAGATCACCGGTGTCAAGAAGGGCAAAACCACCGTCTATGCGAAAATTGAGGGTTACAAGAAGGAGATCAAGTGCAAGGTCAAGGTGCTGAAAGCGCCCAAGGCCAGAAACTTCTCCATATCTCCGAAAAACGGTTCGCTGAAGGTGGGTCAGGTCGGTCAGTACAAGATTGATTTCGACAGCGGTTACGGCGGCAGCTTCACCTTCTCCAGCAGTGACCCCGAGATTGCCTCGATCGACGAAAAGGGCCTTGTCACCGCCGTAGCGCCCGGTACCTGCAAGATCACTGCGACCATGTACAATGATGTTTCGCATACCGTATCGCTTCAGGTTCTCGATAGTGGGTCCTCTGAAAACGATAAAATAGAGAAGCTGCTCGAGTGTGCCCGAAGCAAGCTGGGCAAGCCCTACGATTCCAGGCATAACTTCGGTCCCAACAGCTTTGACTGTATAGGGTTTACATACTGGTGCTACAAGCAGGTTGGCGTCAAGCTGAAGGATTCCACCAGCAAGCAGGTCGACGACGACCGCTTCATGGAGGTTTCCTACGACGAGCTTGCCCCCGGTGATTTGGTCTACTTCCACACCGATACCAGCAACAAAGCCGACCACGCGGCCATTTACTTGGGCAATGGTGAAATCATACACGCCTCCTATACGGCAGGAGAGGTCATCATCAGCCAGATGGTCTCCTCAAAATCCGATTATTATAAGCGAAATTTCCATTGTGCGCGCAGGGTCTTCACCTGAGTGAGCAAATGAATGAAACCCTCGTTCAACACAGGCAGACGATGCGTTCGTCTTCTGTGACTGGACGAGGGTTTTTTGTACCCTACGGATCATCTTGATTTTCAGAACCCGCTTGTTTTTGTCTTCTCTTTTTCAGCGCGTCCTTTCGCTTCTGCGACCTGATGTATACATATAAAGCGTCAAACGGCGCAATGACCACGCTCACCAGCAGCGCGATATAGACCCATTTCATGCACTCACGCCCCGCTTTTCAAACCGATTTCATTGAATTTCCGTATAGATCATGCCCCTTTTACCTCTGTCCGAGCGCATCAGCGACGCATGATCCGCAACCATGCCAACCCCTTCGACTGTTATTCCAGGAAGCCTTGATATCTCAATGCTCGCCCTGCGCAGCACTGTAATATGCGGCAAAAAGCGCTTTCTGTCAAAGGGTATACCGGTTTCCGCCAGTGCATGGCGCAGCTGGCGGACATAGCCTTGCAGCTTCGTGGACGAATCCAGGCCCGCCCACCAAAGATCGCCGAAGCAGCCCATGCCCTCAAGCCTCAGTTCGAGCGGTTCAAAGGGGATGCCATTCACGAGCTCCAACACCTGTTCCGGGTCACTGTACTCACCGATAAAGGCCAGGGTCACATGCAGATTCTCCCTTGGCGTATAGTTCCCACGGACGCCCATGCGAATCAAATCGTCCTGGACCTTACAGATCGCATCGCGCATCTCCTTCGACAACTGCACCGCTATAAACAATCTCACGGCTCTTATCACCTCTCTGCGGCCACTGTTTATGGCATACCTGTTTCCTGCTCTATTATATCCCAATACATGCTTTAATTCAACCTTCACGGCAGCTACTGAGTCGTGTAGCTAAAACAGCGCGGGCACTCGGTGAGCGCGACGCAAAGAAAGTCCTTTACTCCCTACGAGGATGTTCATCGTTACCGTTTCTCGTCACGCATATAAGAAGAGAGCCATTCAAGTGAATGGCTCTCAGTGAGATCCGGCGACGACCTACCCTACCGGGCCGTTTCCAGCCAAGTACTATCAGCCCGGGCCGTTTCCAGCCAAGTACTATCAGCGTGCTGAGGCTTAACTTCTGTGTTCGGGATGGGAACAGGTGGATCCCTCAGGCTATTGTCACCGGAAATATGGGGTTCTCAAGGTCTTTGGCCGCTCCGCTTCTTCTCACGCTCTCGCGTTCCCTTCCGCTTCGCTTCCTCTTCCTCGCACCCTCAAAACCGCACAGGTCCGCTTTCACTTCGCTTTGTCTGACCAAGACGCCGCTTCGCTACTCGCTTTGACATTCTTCCTCAAATCATCTTCTTTAGATCAAGCCCTCGACCGATTAGTATCACCAAGCTCCATACATTGCTGCACTTCCACCG
>CACWZI010000056.1 GCA_902765305.1 uncultured Eubacteriales bacterium | reverse complement strand
CAAGGAACCGATGGCGGCGCAGGCGCCGCCGCTACAGCGTTGTACGATTTTGTAATGTTCGCGGCAGCCGCCATTCCTGTTCCCTGTTCCCTGTTCCCTCGTCTCCCCGACAAATCAGAATTTGACGCTTCTTCGTCTTTTTCATGACATCTGCATGGTTACCGTGGGTTATACCGTCGATTCATGCTATAATGTCCACACACTATGATTTGAACTGGGAGGATATACCCATGGCTGCAAATAACGACAATTCCCGGCGCAAGCCCATGCCCCGGCGGCGCAGGCGTCAGGGCGTTTCTGTGCTGGCGGTGATCGTGCTGCTGATACTGGCGCTGTTGATGGGCGCCTTTGCGGGATACTTCATTGCCCGAAAGACGGATCCCCACATTCACGCCCTGCAGGACGCCAACGACCGCATCACCGAGCTTGAAAACACGCTGACGCTGATCGGCTATCCCGTGGGCGAGGACGTAGATCCGGCCCGGTGGGCCTATGACAACACCGCCAACGACAACGCCCTCCAGGACCTGAGCGGCGCGGATTGGCCCGACGACGAGGACGACCTTTGGAGCGACGACTCGCTGCTGGGCGCCACCCTGCCCGAGGACAGCGACCCGGTGGTGGTGGCGGAGTTCCAGGGCGGCCAGCTGCTTTCCAACGAGGTCATTGGCGAGTACAACGACCAGCTGACCAGCCAGATCTTCTCCGGCCACAGCGCCGACGAGGTGGCCGAGGAGACGCTGAACCGGGTCCTGAAGGAGCTGACGGGCGACAAGCTGATCGCCCAGCGGGCCACCGAGCTTGGCCTGACCGAGTTGAGCGAGGCGGACCTGACGCAGATCCGCCAGCAGGCCGCCGCCAACTACGAGACCCAGCTGGCGGACTACGTGGCCTTCTCCGACGACCCCGGTGAGACCCGCGAGAGCGCCGCGAAGAAGCTTGAGGATGAGGGCGTAACGCTTGAATCCGTGGTGGAATCGCTGAAGCAGAGCTGGTGGAGCCAGAAGTACTTCGAGCACATCGTGAAGGACGTCACCGTCACCGACGACGAGATCCAGGCCTGCTACGACGCGCTGCTCACCGCCCAGCGGGAGGAATTCACCGCCTACCCCGAGGATTTCGAATACGCCCATGCCAACGGCGAACTCGTGGTTTTCCGGCCCGAGGGCTATCGCGCCGTTCGGGATATCCTCGTTTCCTTCAGCGCCGCGGACGCCGACGTGGTCGCCACGCTGACCGAGCAGATCGAGCTGGGCACCGCCGACGAAAACGCCCGGGAACAGATCGACGCCATGTATGAGACCCTGAACGACACCGTCAAGGAGGTCCAGGACAAGCTGAACGACGGTCAGCCCTTCGAAAGCCTGATGGACGCATACGGCTGCAGCCCCGCCCTGAGGAACGGGCAGATGCGTTCCGAGGGCTACTTCATCACCGCGGGCAGCTTCTACAATTCCCTGGAATTTGTCGAGGGCAGCATGATGCTGGAGCAGCCCGGCCAGGTCTCCGCGCCGCTGCGCAGCCCCTACGGCCTGCACCTGGTGCAGTACATCGGCGACGTCACCCCCGGCGAGGTGCCCCTCGCAGACGTCCGCGACGCCGTCGCTGCCGAGGCGCTGAAGCAGAAGCAGAACGAATACTACGAACAGCAGCGCGACGCCCTGCTGGAGGCCGCCCAGGTGAAATACTATCCGGAGCGGTTGAGATAGCAGTAACTAAAAAGCCAGATTGAGCGGGGTCGATGCTTCCGACCCCGCTCAATCTGGCTTTTCCAATCCCTATCCCAGGCTCTTGAGCGCCATGAATATCAGCTCGTCGCTCTTTTCCGTCTGACCGACGAAGCGGGAGACGGCCTTGGCGGCCTCGGAGGCGCTGTAGCCCAGGGCCACCAGCGCGGCGACGGCCTCCGCCTCGGGGCCGGCGTCGGCGCTCTTGGGGGAAATGGCGGCGGCGCTGCCGGTCAGTTGGCTGTCCTCCACCTTGTCCTTCAGCTCCAGCACCAGGCGCTGGGCGGTCTTTTTGCCGATGCCGGGCACGCGGGTCAGGGCATTGGCGTCCCCCGCCACCAGCGCGAGGGACAGGTCACGCACGCTCATGGACGACAGGATCTGCAGCGCCGTGCGGCTGCCGACGCCGTTGACGCCCTTCAGGCGCTCGTACATGCGCTTTTCCTCCCGGCTGTAAAAGCCGAACAGCTCCATGGCGTCCTCGCGCACGTTCAGCACGCTGTACAGCTTCATTCGCTCCCCTACCGCCGGGGCCATGGACAAGGTCGCGCCGCTGACGAACAGCAGGTATCCCACCCCGTTCACGTCCAGCACGATGGAATCCGCATTCTTCTCCGCGACAATGCCGTCAAAATGGGCAAACAATCAAATCACTCCGTTCCGGTGGACTGCGGACAGGGAACCGGGGCGCTCTTCATTCCCCATTCTCCCTTTCCCATTCCTCATTGTATCTTGAACATCTTCTTCATGTTCATGGAATTGGCGTGGGTCAGAGCCACGGCCAGGGCATCCGCCGCGTCGTCGGGCCGGGCGATGTCCTTCATGTTCAGCAGCATCTTCACCATCTGCTGCACCTGGTGCTTATCCGCGCCGCCGTAGCCGGTCACCGCCTGCTTGATCTGCATGGGTGTGTATTCGTACAGGTTGTCGGTGCGCTGTACCACGGCCACCAGCGCCACGCCCCGCGCCGCGCTGACCGCCATGCCGGTGGTGATGTTCTTTGAGAAGAACAGCTCCTCAAAGGCCACGTCGTCGGGCTGGTAGATGTCCATCAGCTGGTTCATGCCCTGGAAGATGGCCCGCAGGCGCTGGGGCATGGGCTGGCCCGCCGGGGTGGTCAGCGTGCCAAACTGGATCAGCCGACGCCGGTTGTTGTCCGCTTCGATCACCCCATAGCCCAGCGTGGCAAGGCCGGGGTCGATGCCGAGTATGATCATGATGCCTCCACAAAGCTTGTCGATTCGGCATTCATATTACCACAAAGCCTCCAAAAAAGCAAATGGCAGCATCGGCGACAGTCCGCCTTTGCTGCCATTTGCTTCAAAACGCAATCACTTCACGGTGACCTTCACCACCGCCAGGGGCGTTTCGCTGGAATTGTTGCCCTTGGTGATCCAGAGTTTGCCCTTGCCCTTGTTTTCACCCTTGATGTAGATGGGCCAGCCGGTGCCGTTCCATTCGCCCCAGCTGTAGGAGAATACCTGATCCTTGACATCATACCACTCATACCAGAGATGGGGAACGCCGCCGTAGGGCCAGGTCAGGTTGACCGTGGCGGTCTTGCCCACGCCCACCATCACCGAAGTCTTGTCCATGATCGATTCAGTGGGCTCCTCCTGCGCGCGCACGGTCACCTTGATCTTCACCGTGTCGCTGGTCTTGGAATTCTTCACCACCAGCGTCTGGGTGCCGGGGCGCAGGGCCTTGATGGTGAGGGTACTCTTGCCTGCCGGGCCGAGCTTGCCAAGGGTGCATTTCAGCACGCTGGAATCGTACTTCTTCAGAGACAGCTTGCCGTTCAGCTTGTAGGTCAGCGTGACGTACTTCGTCGCGCCGACGTCCAGATTGAGCTTCACGGCATCGGCGCTCAGGGGCGATTTCACCGTGACCGTGCAGGCCAGCTTCTTTCCGCCCACCTTGGCGGTGATCGTAGCTTTACCGACCTTCAGCGCGGTCACCAGGCCCTTCTGGTTGACCTTCGCCACCTTGTTATTGGAGCTGGACCATATGACGGTCTTCGCCGTTCCGGTGACCTTCAGCTGAAGCGTCTTTCCGTTGTAGATGGTGGCCCTCGTCTTGCTGAGCGCCGCCGCGGCCTGAGCCGTAAACGGGTTGTTCATCCCCACCGGCATCAGCGCCGGCACGGCCAGGCAGGCCACCAGCGCCAGGCACAGCGCCACCAGCAGTTTGTTTGCAGTCTTCATATCTCTTGCGCCTCCAATGACATTCTTTTCCATATGTATTATATCACGGATCAAAGGGGGCGTCAATGGAAAAAGGCCTATTGACAGCACTTTATGCTCCGTGTTAATATGGATGCAATGCAATCAAAAGCAAACGGGAGGCCTGCCCATGCGCCAGGAGATTTTGTCGCGTGCCTACGACGCCATCGGCGAGCACACGCCCATGCTCCACGACTGCGGGGCGTTGTGCCGGGCCGCCTGCTGCCGTCCGGACGCGGACGGGCAAGGCGGCGTGCACCTGTTCCCCGGCGAAAAAGCTCTGCTGACAGACTGCGCCTGGGGCCGAATCGTGCCCGACGCCTTCGCGCCGATGCTGGTCTGCGAAGGCATGTGCCAGCGGGACGCGCGACCCCTGGGCTGCCGCATCTTTCCGCTGACCCCGGTGCGGGGAAAGAACGGCAAGTGGACCGTGCGGATGGATGCCCGGGCACGGGCCATGTGCCCGCTGGCCGCTCACGGACTTTCGGGGCTGGACCCCGCCTTTCCCCGGGCGGTTCGGGACGCGCTGCGCATCGTCGCCGAGGACCCGGAGGGCGACGCCTTCCTGGAAAAATGGGCCGCGCTGGAAGCCCAATACCGCCAGCCGCTGTGGTAGCGGCATGCTCTCCTATTAAAATATAGTTTCCCTATGGCAATTCAAAGCCGGATGTGCTATAATAGAAATGTGTTTCTATCCTTCACTATGGGAGCGTGAGCGGTTTGAACCATCTCGAGGCGTTTTTGAACGCCATGAAGGCGGACGCGGCGCTGGTACACCGCCCGGAGAACCTGCGCTGGCTGGCCGGATATACCGGCGAGGGATGCCTGTACATCTCGGCGAAGCGGCGCGTCATCCTTACGGACTTCAGGTATGTAGAGCAGGTCCACATCCAATGCCCGGACTGGGCGCTGGAGCAGGTCAACGCCGAGATCACCTACCCGGCGCTGGCGGCAAAGCTGGCCCGGGCGGAAGGCGCAAAGCGGGTGCTGGTTGAGACCGACCACCTGACCTACGACGACTATCAGGGCTTCGCCAGGGCCCTGGAGGGCATTACCCTTCTGAGCATGGGCGGCATTCCCGAGAAGCTGCGCCAGGTCAAGGACGCGGCAGAGCTGGACTGCATCCGGCGCGCGGCAGCGATCGCCAGCGACGCCTTCGTAAACCTGCTGCCCCGCATCCACGCGGGCATGACGGAGCGCCAGATCGGGCGCATGCTGGAATATGAGATGCTGGAGCTGGGCAGCGAGGGCGTGGCCTTCGAGACCATCGCCGCCTCCGGCCCCAACGGCGCCCTGCCCCACGCCCGTCCCTCCGACCGGGTGGTGGAAAACGGAGAGCTTCTGACGCTGGATTTCGGCGCCACCGTCAACGGCTATCGCTCGGACATGACCCGCACGGTGGGCTTCGGCAGGATCTCCGGCGCGCTGCGCGACATCTACGAGACCGTCCGCGCCGCCCAGCAGCTGGGGCTCGACGCGCTGGCCGTGGGCAAGCCCTGCAAGGAGATCGATCGCGTCGTCCGCGAAACCATCGACGCCCGCTATCCCGGCGCCTTCGGCCACGGTCTTGGCCACGGCGTGGGCCTGTTCATCCACGAATATCCCCGGTTCAGCGTCACCAGCACGGACGTTCTGGTCGCTGGAAACGTGATGACGGTGGAGCCCGGCATATATATTCCCGGCCTCGGCGGCTGCCGGATCGAGGATACGGTGATCATCACCGAAGACGGCTATGTCAACACCATCGCCGCCCCGAAGGAACTGATCGAGCTGTAAACCGGGCCGATTTACAACGACTATTTTATTGAGGAGGCACAATCCCCATGATCAACGCAAGCGATTTCAGAAACGGCGTCACCTTTGAGATGGACAACGGCGTTTGGACCATCGTGTCCTTCCTGCACGTGAAGCCTGGCAAAGGCGCGGCCTTTGTGCGCACAAAGCTGAAGAACGTCGTCACCGGCGCCGTCATCGAGCGCACCTTTAACCCCACTGAAAAATTCCCCAAGGCCTATATCGAGACCAAGGAGATGCAGTATACCTACAACGACGGCGATTTCTACCACTTCATGGACCTGGAGACCTACGACGACCTGGCCTTGACCCACGAGCAGGTCGAGGACGCCATGCCCTTCGTGAAGGAGAACACCAACGTGACCGTGCGCTTCTTCAAGGGCGCGCCCTTCAGCGTGCAGCCGCCGAACTTCGTCGAGCTGCAGGTCACCAACACCGAGCCCGGCTTCAAGGGCGACACCGCCGCCAACACCACCAAGCCCGCCACCTTCGAGACCGGCCTGGTGCTGCAGGTGCCGCTGTTCATCGAGAACGGCGAGGTGCTGAAGATCGACACCCGCGACGGCGGCGAATACCTGGGCCGCGCCTGATCGGCGGGACACATTGGAAAGAGCGATCAGGCCGATGAAACAGACTTCATCGGCCTGATTGTATCGCTTTGAATAAAACCACTTCCCCGCACAATACTATTTCGATGAACGGAGGTGCAGTTATGGAAAATCTCGGCAAGAAGGTTGGATTCCTGAAGGGCCTGATGGAGGGCATGTCGTTTGACACCGACAGCGCCAACGGCAAGCTGATGGCCGGCATCGTCGGCCTGCTGGGTGATCTTTCCGATCGCGTGGAGGCCATCGACGAGCTCCTGGAGGACCTGAACGACTATGTGGAGAGCATCGACGAGGACCTGACCGAGCTGGAGGGCGCCCGCGACGACGACATGGACGGGCTGTTCGACGGTGAGGACGATGACGACGACTTCGACGACGACATGATGTTCAACAGCGGCGAAGACAAGCTGCACCTGCTGCGCCCCGCGCAAAGCCAGGCGCCGGAAGCGGAGGAGGATTCCCTGGCGGGCAACCTCTGCCCCGAGTGCCACGCCATGTTCGTCACCTCGCTCAACGACCCCGAGGGCTCGGAGTACATCTGCCCCAACTGCAAAAAGCAGGTCAAGCCCGTGCCCCTGAGCCCGGAAAACGCAGTCATCGCGAAGCCGGTGGAGAAGGAATAAGGCGCAGGGCACAACAGCGGCGGCCCGGTACGATCGTCGATCGTGCCGGGCCGCCGCTGTTATCGGTTCACTCCGCCTCCGGCGCGTTGTCCCCGTCCTCGATCATGTCGTACCCCACCCACACCTTGTAGCTGGAGTCGTCGAATTCGTATTCCAGCTGGGCCCGGCCCTTCCGGGGGTCCAACCGGATGATCCGGGCATCAAAGCCGCCCATCATCTGCTTGACCAACTTGACCCGGTCGCCCTCCCTGTAGGTCTTCATGATGCCGATGACGCCGTCGTTTTCATACAGCATCCTGGCAAAGCGCAGGTCGTCGCCCTGCAGCTGGTAGCCCTCGCTGCGCTGGCCGAGGCATCGGATGACGCCCTCCATCATGCGAATCTCGTTGAAGTCGGTGATGGGCGCCTCCGCGCAGACGAACACATAGCCCGGCAGGTAGGGCTTCTCCTCCTCGAAGCACGCGCCCTTGATCCACTTGCGCTGTATGATCCTGGGGGAAAAGGCCGTCAGGCCATAGCGCTGGCGTATGGCCGAGGCCACCAGCGTACACTTCACCGTAGCGCAAAATATGCAATAGAAATACATCCAACCATCTCCCGAACCCCGCCGTCACAGCGGGGTTCCAACATTATACCGCATAGCGAGGGAAATGTCAAAGGACATCTGTTTTGCAGAAAAACTCCCCGGAAGCGTATTCCGGGGAGATTTGAATGTTCTTCTTTTATTTCACTTCATTGAACCCTTCCCGCGCCGCGTAGCTGGTGTGCAGCAGCTCGTGGGACAGGTGGCTGTTGGGCTCGCCCAGGAACTTCTCGTACAGCTCGACGATCTGGGGATTGTTGTGGCTCTGGCGCACCGTCTGGCGCTCGTCCTCGCTGTAGAGGGCCTGGGCGCGCTTTTCCTTGTAGGTGTCCAGTATGTCGTCGTCCTCGTCGGGCAGGAACACCGGCCTGACGTAGGGCTGGCCGCCGCCGTTGATGCAGCCGCCGGGGCAGCCCATGATCTCGATGAACTGGTACTTGCTCTTGCCAGCGCGAATCTCGTCCAGCAGCACCTTGGCGCTCTTCATGCCCGAGGCGATGGCCACGTTCACGACGGTGCCGTTGATGTCAATGGACGCCTCGCGGATGCCCGCGTCGTGGCCGCGCACGGCGGTGAACTCGATGGGCTCAGATTCCTTGCCGGTCAGCTTGAAGTAGACCGTGCGCAGGGCCGCCTCCATCACGCCGCCGGTGACGCCGAAGATGACGCCCGCGCCGCTGTAATCGCCCATGATGTCCTGGTCCCAGGGCTCGTCCGGCAGGCGGCGGAACAGCATGCCGTTGCGGCGGATCATGCGGGCCAGCTCACGGGTGGTGATGACCGCGTCCACGTCCGGGATACCGTCCACCTTCTCCTGCTCCCGCTCCTTCTCGAACTTCTTGGCCACGCAGGGCATCACCGACACCACGAACACGTCCTTCGGGTCGATGCCGTTCTGCTTGGCCCACCAGTGCTTGATGATCGCGCCCTGCATCTGGTGGGGGCTCTTGCAGCTGGACAGGTGGGGCAGCAGGTCGCCGTAGTTGTACTCGGCATAGTTCACCCAGCCGGGGGAGCAGGACGTGATCATCGGCAGTACGCCGCCCTCGGTCAACCGGTGCAGCAGCTCGGTGCCCTCCTCCATGATGGTCAGGTCCGCGCCGAAGTTCACGTCGTACACCCGCTCGAAGCCCAGGCGGCGCATGGCCGCAGCCATCTTGCCGGTGACGGGGGTGCCGATGGGATAGCCGAACTCCTCACCCAGCGCCGCGCGCACCGCGGGGGCCGCCTGGGCGATGACGTGCTTGCCGGCCTTGAAGGCGGCGTCGACCCTGTCGATCTCGCTGTGCTCCATCAGCGCGCCGGTGGGACAGACGTTCACGCACTGGCCGCACTGGATGCAGGGGGAATCGGCGAAGCTGCGGTTCTCCGCCGGGGACACGAAGGTGGCGAAGCCGCGGTTCTCAAAGCCCAGTATGCCCAGGCCGTGGGCGTTCTTGCAGCGCTCCACGCAGCGGCCGCAGAGGATACACTTGCTGGTGTCCCGCACCAGGCCGGGGGCCAGGCGGTCGATGTGCGTCTCGGAATGCTCGCCGGCGAAGGCGTCGTCCCGGGCGCCGGTCAGCTGGGCCACGTACAGCAGCTCGCAGTGGCCGTTCTTGTCGCACTGCTGGCAGTTCTTGTTGTGGTTGCTCAGCAGCAGCTCCACGCTGTGGCGGCGTGCGTCCACCGCGGCGGGAGAGCCGATGCGGATCTCCATGCCCTCGCTCACCGGATATACGCAGCTGGCCACCAGGCCCCGCGCGCCCGTGGCCTCCACCAGGCACACGCGACAGGAGCCCTGGTTGCACTCGCCATGGTTGAAAGAACACAGGGACGGAATTTCATAGCCGCAGGCCTTGGCGGCTTCGAGGATGGTCAAGCCCTCCTCGACCTGATAGGGAATGCCCTCGATTTTGATGTTCAACATTGCCTTGCGCCTCCTTATCGCTTCTCAATGGCCCCGAAGCGACAGACGCTGATGCAGGAGCCGCACTTCGCGCATGCGCTCGAATCGATCTTCCAGGACGTCATCTTGTGGCCGGGGGCGATGTAGTCCGTCTTGTGGATGCAGTCCACGGGGCAGCCCCTGTGGCACATGCCGCAGCCGATGCACTTGTCGGGATCGATGTAGTATTCCATCAGGTTCTTGCAGACGTGGGCCGGGCACTTCTTGTCCACGATGTGGGCGATGTACTCGTCACGGAAGTGGGACAGCGTGGAATTGATGGGGTTGGCCGCGGTCTGGCCCAGGGCGCACAGCGAATTGGCCTTGACGGTGCGGCTCAGCTCCTCCAGGTCGTCCAGGTCCTGCATGGTGCCCTTGCCCTCGGTGATGCGGGTCAGGATCTCCAGCATGCGCTTGGTGCCGATGCGGCAGGGCGAGCACTTGCCGCAGCTCTCGTCGCAGATGAACTCCATGTAGAACTTGGCCACGTCCACCATGCAGTTGTCCTCGTCCATGACGATGGCGCCGCCGGAGCCCATCATGCTGCCCTTGGCCACCAGGTTGTCAAAGTCGATGGGCTCGTCCAGGAATTCCTCGGTCAGGCAGCCGCCGGAGGGACCGCCGGTCTGTATGGCCTTGAACTTCTTGCCGTTCGGGATGCCGCCGCCGATGTCGTAGATCAGCTCCCGCAGGGTGGTGCCCATGGGCACCTCCACCAGGCCCACGTTGTTGACCTTGCCGCCCAGGGCGAACACCTTGGTGCCCTTGCTCTTCTCGGTGCCCACGCTGGCGAAGTATTCCGCGCCTTCCCGCAGGATGGTGGGCACGCAGGCCAGTGTCTCCACGTTGTTGATGATGGTGGGCTTGCCCCACAGGCCCTTCACCGCCGGGAACGGAGGCCTCGGCCTGGGCATGCCGCGCTTGCCTTCGATGGAATTGAGCAGGGCCGTCTCCTCGCCGCAGACGAACGCGCCCGCACCCAGGCGCAGGTGGCAGTCAAAGCTGAAGTCGGTGCCCAGTATGTTCGGTCCCAGCAGGCCCAGCTCCCGGGCCTGGCGGATGGCGATGCGCAGCCGGTTCACGGCGATGGGATACTCCGCGCGCACGTAGAAATAGCCGTTCTGGGCGCCGATGGCGTAGCCGGCGATCATCATGCCCTCGATGACGGCCAGGGGGTTGCCCTCGAGGATCGAGCGGTCCATGAACGCGCCGGGATCGCCCTCGTCGCCGTTGCAGACCACGTATTTCTCGTCGCCCTCGGAATTGTAGGCAAACTGCCACTTGCGGCCCGAGGGGAAGCCCGCGCCGCCGCGGCCCCGCAGCCCGGAAGCCAGCACCTCGTCGATGACCGCCTGCCGGGGCATCGAAAGCGCCCGCCTCAAGCCCTGGAACGCGCCGAAGCCCAGGGCCTCGTCGATGTTCTCGGGGTTGATGATGCCGCAGCCGTGCAGCGCCACGCGCCGCTGCTTCTTATAAAAATTGATGTCGTCCTGCTTGGAAACCTTCTCACCGGTGGCGGGCTCCTCGTACAGCAGGCGTTCGACGACCTGGCCGTGGATGATGTCGGAATCCACGATCTCCTCAACGTCCTCGATCTTCACCAGGCGGTACAGCGTATCCTCGGGGTAGATCTTCACAAAGGGGCCCTGGGAGCAAAAGCCGAAGCAGCCCACCTGGTTCACGGTGGCCCTGTCGCTGGCGCCCTTGCGCTCCAGCACCTCGACGAAGCGCTGGCGGATCTCGGCGGAGTTGTTGGACAGGCAGCCCGTGCCGCCGCAGAGCACGATGTGGCGCTTGTCGTCCTTGCCCGCCAGCTTGTCCTCGAAGCAGGCGGTACAGGCGGCGATGCGCGCGTTCAGATTCTCGACGGTATGGATCATGCAGTGACACCCTCCTTTTCCTTCTCAACCAACAGGTACTGCTGAGCGATGACCTCGCGCACCTGGCTGACCGTCATCTTGGGATACACCTTGCCGTTGATGCTCACCGCCGGGGCGATGCCGCAGGCGCCGATGCAGCGCAGGGCGTCCAGCGTGAACATGCCGTCCTCGGTGGTCTGTCCCGGTGCAATGCCCAGCTCCTCCTGGAACTTGTCGATCACCTGCTGCGCGCCCTTGACGTAGCACGCCGTGCCCAGGCAACAGCCCACCACGAAGCGACCCTTCGGCTCCAGCGAGAAGAAGGAATAGAACGTGACCACGCCGTAGATCTCCGCCACGGAAATGCCCGTCTCCTGGGACACAATCTCCTGAACGTCCAGGGGAATGTAGCCGTATTCGTTCTGGATGTCGCTGAGGATCATCATCAGCGGCGTCTTTTCGTCCTTGTAGCGGCCGCAGATCTCGCGGATCTTCGCCACCGCCTCAGCCTTCAAAGCACCCATGCGTCATAACCTCCGATCTGTTTTATGCGCCATCATTCGCCAGTCAACCGACAAGTTAGATATACTTAATTAATGGCACATCATTAATGATATTATATCATAAATCGCCGTGAATACAAGGGATATAATTAAGAAATAAGTCCATTCACCGTAAACAATCGGAAAACCCACGATGTGTCACTGCCAAACCCGCATTTTTTTGTGGACGGAACAAGCCGGATTGTGCTATAATCCTACCAGTATGATGAACGGCGGCGACGCCCACAAAGGAGAGACGGCTATGAACGACTACAACGAAATCGGCGCCCGGCTGCGGGAGCTGCGGGAGGTCAGCGACTACACCATCGAGGAGCTGGCCGCAGAGCTGCGCCTCAGCCCCGAGGTGTATGCCTCCTACGAGGAAAACGGCAAGGACGTGCCCATCAGCGTGATCTACGAGATCGCCAACAAGTTCAAGGTGGACTTCACCGAGATCGTCACCGGCCAGAGCGCCAAGCTGGAGACCTACCACCTGATCCGCAGGGGCGGCGGCAAGGTCATCAACCGCAACCCGGAATACCACTTCGAGGACCTGGCCTACCGCTACGCCAACAAGGTGATGCAGCCGCTGCTGGTGACCCTGGAGCCCACGGACGCCGTAGCCAAGCTGATCAGCCACACCGGCCAGGAGTTCAACCTGGTTCTGGAGGGCACGGTGATCGTCACGCTGGGCGACAGGGAATTCGAGATGCACCCCGGCGATTCCATCTACTTCAACCCCACGATCCCCCACGGCCAGCGCTGTGGCGGCGACGTGAAGGCGCGGTTTTTGACCGTAATTGCGGAATAACCCGTAGCGGCGGCAACCTGCCGCCACCGCGACGATCCTTCCAACCGTAGCGGCGGCAACCTGCCGCCACCGCGACGATCCTTCCAACCGTAGCGGCGGCAACCTGCCGCCACCGTGGCGCCTGATAGGCGCCGCTACAAGAGATATGCCACAGGGTCTGTATTGAAAAAAGGAGCATGGTTACATTGAATTACCTTCTGAACAAATTCCTTCCCCAGATCGGTTTTGAAAGCTATGAGGAATTCCGTGAAAAGTTCACCATCAACGTGCCTGAGGATTTCAACTTCGGCTACGACGTGGTGGACGCCTGGGCCGGGGCGGAGCCCGACAAGCGGGCGCTGGTGTGGGTCAACGAACAGGACGAGGAGCACGTGTTCACCTTCACAGATATCAAGCGCCTGTCCAACCAGGTGGCCAACCTCCTGAAGGACCTGGGGCTGAAAAAGGGCGACGTGGCCATGATGATCCTGCGCCGCCGCTGGGAATACTGGATCTGCGCCACGGCGCTGCACAAGCTGGGCGTGATCCTGATCCCCGCCACGCTGCAGCTGACCAAGAAGGACATTGTCTACCGTGGCAACGCCGCCGAGGTGAAGGCGGTCATCTGCGTGGACGACGACTTCGTGGTGGGCCAGATGGAGGCCTCCGCGCCGGAAATCCCGTCCCTGAAGCACAGGATACTGGTACGCGACGGCAGGGATACCGACCGGCAGGGCTGGCTGGACCTGCACGCCGAGATGGACAAATATTCCGACGCCTTCCCCCGCCCCACCGGCGCGGAAGCCACCCGTTGGAATGACGTGATGCTGGTCTACTTCACCAGCGGCACCACCGGCATGCCCAAGCTGGTGCAGCACAACTTCGCCTATCCCCTGGGCCACATCGTCACAGCGAAATACTGGCAGCACGTGGAGGAAAACAAGCTGCACATGAGCGTTTCCGACTCCGGCTGGGCCAAGTTTGGCTGGGGCAAGATCTACGGCCAGTGGATCTGCGGCGCGACCATTTTCTGCTATGACATGGTGGGCCGCTTCAACCCGGCCAACCTGCTGCGCAAGGTGGAGAAGTACCGGGTCACCACTTTCTGCGTACCGCCGACCATGTACCGCTTCATGCTTCAGGAGGACCTGACCCAGTTCGACCTGTCGTCCCTGCACCACTGCGCCACCGCCGGCGAGCCGCTGAACCCCGAGGTGGTTCGCAAGTGGAAGCAGCTCACAGGCCACCAGATCTACGAAGGCTTCGGCCAGAGCGAAGGCCCGGTGCTGATGGCCAACTTCGGCAGCGAATGGTTCGAGCCGCTTGAGGGCTCCTGCGGCAAGCCCAATCCGCTGTTCGACATCCAGCTGCTGGATAACGACGACCACGTGTGCGAGGACGGCGAAGAGGGAAGCCTCACCATCATGGACGTGAAGCACCACCCGCCCGTGGGCCTGTTCACCGGCTACTACCGCAACCCGGAGATGACCGAGGAGAAGCTGGGCGGCATCGGCTACAACACCGGCGACGTGCTGTGGCGGGACAGCGAGGGCTATTACCGCTTCGTGGGCCGCAATGACGACGTGATCAAGTGCTCCGGCTACCGCATCGGGCCCTTCGAGGTGGAATCCGCCCTGATCGCCCACGACGCCGTGGTGGAGTGCGCCATCACCGGCGCCCCCGACCCCATCCGCGGCCAGATCGTCAAGGCTACCGTGGTGCTGGCCAAGGGCTGGACGCCCTCGGAGGAATTGACGAAGGAGCTGCAGCGCCACGTCAAGAAGCTGACCGCGCCCTACAAGTACCCCCGTGTCATCGAATATGTGGACGAGCTGCCCAAGACCGTTGGCGGCAAGATCAAGCGCGCCCAGATCCGGCATGCGGACGAGGCGAAGGGCAGAAAATAACGAGGTAACCATCATGAAAAAAGGAATCGCCGTCGCCGGGAACATGATCGTGGATATGCTCTACCCCACCAACGGCCTGCCCAGGCCGGGGGAGTTGGTGACGATCACCGGGAACATGACCCGCGCCACCGGCGGCTGCCTGTGCAACGACATCATCGACCTGGCCGTGCTGGACCCGGCCCTGCCGCTGACCGCGCTGGGGCGGGTGGGCGACGACGCCGAGGGCGATTTCGTGCTGGATAAGCTGCGGGCCTGGCCCAACATCGATCTGGGCCAGATCCGGCGCGGGGGCACCACGTCCTACACGCTGGTGATGGCCGACGAGATCACAAAGCACCGCTCCTTCTTCCAGTGCCGCGGCGCGAACGCCGACTTCTGCGAGGCGGACATCGACTGGGACGCGCTGGACGTCGACCTGCTGCACGTGGGCTACATACTGTTGCTGGACGCGCTGGACGCGCCGGACGAGGTCTACGGCACGAAGATGGCCCGCCTGCTGCACACCGCCCAGCGGCGGGGCATCAAAACCTCCATCGACGTGGTCTCCGAGGCCGGCGAGCGCTTCCGCCACATCGTCGTGCCGGCACTGAAGTACACCGACTACTGCGTCATCAACGAGCTCGAGGCCCAGGCCACCACCGGCGTCGCGCTGACGGACGGTCAGGGCCGGCTCATCCGGGAAAAGCTGCCCGAAGCGCTGAAGCGGATGAAGGCGCTGGGCGTATCCACCTGGGCAGTCATCCACAGCCCCGAGGGTGGCTTCGGGCTGGATGAGCGCGACAACTACGTGGCGATCGACAGCCTGAAGCTGCCGGAGGGCTACATCAAGGGCTCGGTCGGCGCGGGCGACGCCTTCTGTGCCGGTGTACTGTACGCCGCGTGGAGGGGATGGGCCCTAACGGAGGCCATCGAGCTGGGCACCGCCGCGGCGGCCTGCTCCCTCAGCCAGCCCGGCGGCACCGAGGGCATGCGCAACTGCGAAAGCGCCATGGCGCTGTACCGAAAACTGAGGCAGGAGACTTGACAGATATGAAAAACGCTGTGGTATACGGCTCCGGCAAGATCGGCCGGGGCTTCATCGGCAAGATTTTCGCGGAATCCGGCTACCGGGTCTACTTCCTGGACCGCATCCAGGCGCTTGTGGACGGACTGAACGCCGCGGGCAGCTACCGGGTGCGCATCGTATCCAACGACGCCGCCGTGGAGAGCGTCGTGCCCGTGCACAGGGCGCTGATCTCCACCACCGACGAGGCCCTGGAGGCCCTGGCGTCCTGCGACCTGATGGCCACCGCCGTGGGCGTCAACGAGCTGAAGAACATCGCCCCGATCCTGGCGAAAGCCATCGCGCTGCGCATGGCGCAAAGCGGCGGCCCGCTGGACGTGATATTGTGCGAAAACCAGCTGGGCGCGGATACGCTGATGCGCGGCTGGATCAACGAGTGGCTGAACGATGGCCAGCGCGCCTGGGCCGATCAGAACCTCGGCCTCGTAGAGGCCTCCATCAGCCGCATGGTGCCGCCCCTGACCCCCGAGCAGCTGGCGGAGGACCCGCTGCTGGTGCGGGTGGACCCCAGTAGCGAGCTGCCGGTGGACAGCGCCGCCTTCCGGGGCCAGATCCCCGCCCTCAACGGCATCATCCCCTACACGCCTTTCGAGTTTTACATGATGCGCAAGCTGTTTTTGAACAACGGCAGCCACGCGCTATGCGCCTACCTGGGCTATGAGCGGGGCATGGAATACATCTGGCAGGCCATCGAGGACCCGGAGATCCGCGCCGCCGCCCGGGCGTCGATGCAGGCCAACGCCGACGCGCTGGTGGCGAAATACGGCGAGGGCGTGCGCCAAAACGTGCAGGACTACATCGAGGACCTGCTGGCCCGCTTCCCCAACCGGGCGCTGAACGACACCGTGGCCCGCGTGGGCGCGGACCCGGTGCGCAAGCTGCGCCGGAACGACCGCATCGTCGGCGCGGCCCTGTTCGCCATCGAGCAGGGCGTCGACCCTGCCCCCATCGTGAGGGGCATCATCGCCGCGTTGCGCTTCGACGCGCACGGCGACCCCACCGCCCCCGTCATACAGAAGGCGCTCAAGGAACAGGGTATCGAATATGTGATGGCCCAGTTCATGGGCCTGAAGCCCGAAGAGCCGCTGTGGGGCATGGTCAAAGCCGAGTGGGCCCGTTAGTTTATATCAAAGCGCGAGATGTACCCATTTGTGCGCTCAGTCATTTTTTCCCCGCCTCCCGCACAGTATGAACCAGTGGTCATACTGTAAGGGAGGTCTTTTCATGCGCAAAAACATACTTGCCCTTTTGCTCTCCGCCCTGCTGCTGTGCGTCCCGCTGACAGGGCGCTGTCAGGAGATCGACCTGTCCCCCGCCCCGTCGCCCGCGCCGGAGGCCCTCGCCCTCACGCCCCTTTCCGACGCGCCGCTTCTGGAGGCGCCGCCCATCCATCCGGCCTGCGCGGCGATGCTGCTCGCGGAGGCGGACAGCGGGCAGGTCATCTTCCAGATGAACGCCGACCGCCCCCGCCCGGTGGCCAGCGTCACCAAGATGATGACGATCCTGCTGGCGCTGGAGGCGCTGGACGCGGTCCGACTGACGCCCCAGCAGGTCGTCACCGTGTCCCAGGCGGCCGCGGGCATGGGCGGCAGCCAAGTGCTGCTGGACGTGAACGAGCGCCAGACGGTGGACACGCTGCTGCGCTGCATGATCGTGGGCAGCGCAAACGACGCCGCCGTGGCCCTGGCCGAGGCCATGTACGGCAGCGAGGCGCTGTGCGTGGAGGCCATGAACCGCCGGGCCGAAGCGCTGGGCATGGCGGACACCCACTTCGAAAACTGCACCGGCCTGCCCGCCGCGGGGCAGCACACCACCGCCCGGGACGTGGCCGTCATGTCCCGCCAGGTGTTCGCCCACCCCCGTTACTTCGACCATTCCGCCGTCTGGATGGAGGACATCGACCACGGCGACGGGCGGGTGACCCAGCTGGTGAACACCAACAAGCTGCTGCGGCTGTGCGACGGCTGCGACGGCGGCAAGACCGGCTCCACGAAGGAGGCGGGCTACTGTGTCTCGGCCACTGCCCGGCGGGGCGATATGCGCCTGGTGGCCGTGGTGCTGGGGGCTGAATCCGGCAAGGAGCGCTTTGCCATCGCCCGGGAAATGCTGGAATACGGCTTCGCCAATTACCGCCGCTATCCCGTGGCCGTCCGGGGCACAAAGGTCCGGGGACAGCTGCCCGTCACCGGCGGCACGGCGGAGGGCGTCGCCCTCGTCCTCGACGGCAACCTGACGCTGCTGATCCCCCGGGGCGACGAGCAGCGCGTCACCCTGGAGCCCGCCCTGCCCGAAGCCCTGCCCGCGCCCGTCGAAAAAGGCCGCCAGGTCGGCCACGTCCGCGTCCTCGTCGACGGCCGCGAAACCGCCCAAATCCCCGTCGCCGCCGCCGAGGACGTCGCGGCGAAGGCAGCGGGATTGAAGCGGATCATTGATCGATGGGTGTGCAACTATAGGTTTTAGGTGTTAGGGAAGGTAGAAATCCTGACGGATTTCTTTTATTCAAAGGACCGAGAAACGTAGTAACTACTGCCGTTTCCTTTGAATCAAGCAAATCCCGAAGGGATTTGCACCACCCCTAAAACCTAAAACCTAAAACCTAAAACCTGAATACTGATTTATCGAGCCCGGCTCGATAAATCAGTATTTGTCTAACTCCACCCGCACCGGCGCGTCGATCCTGACCTCGCCCGGCCTGGCGGCGCAGTCCATCGCTACGACCTCCACCCCGGCCCTTTGCGCCTCGATGAGGGCTTCGCCGAATTCGGGCTGGGTGTCCCAGTTGGGCCTGAAAACGTATGCGCCCTTCATTTGGATCACCACCAGCAGCACGCAACGCCAGCCCTCGCCCGCCAGACGGGTAAGCCCCCGCACGTGCTTCAGGCCCCGGAGCGTCGGCGCGTCGGGGAACCGCGCCACGCCGCCCGCCTCCAGCGTGCAGCCCTTGACCTCCACGGCCACGGGCCGGCCTTTCTGTGATGCCACGAAATCGAACCGGGAATCCCCCACGGTGACCTCGGCGCGAATGTCCGAAAGCGGCCCCAATCCACCCGAGGTCAGCCACTCTCCCGCCGCCCGGTTTGGGGCCATCGAATCCATGTTGACATACCGCACGCCGTCGGGCACAGGCTTGTCCACCCCGATCAGGTCATACCCCGTCCGGCGTGCGGGATTGCCACTCTTTTCCAAATACACCCGATACCCCGGCACCAGCAGCTCCGCACACCGCCCGGTATTCTTCACATGCACCCTTTCGACCTTCCCGTCGATCGCCACCTCCGCCACAAAGCGGTTCACGCGGCGAATGAACATCGCCGCGTGAATGTTGTCATACGTCATGATGATTGTCCTTCAATATAAGCCTCTGGCAGGGGAACGGATGGCGACAGGCCCTAACGGCCCCACCCGCCATCCATTCCTCATTCCTCATTCCTAATTCCTAATTCCTAATTTATCTTAAGTCCTCAGCTCCGCCCCGAACTTCTCGCTCAGCGCCTTCAGCACCTTCTCCATCGCGGCGTTGATCTCCTCGTCGGTCAGGGTGCGGTCCGGCGCGCGCAGGGTGATGGCGAAGGCCACGGACTTGCGCTGCGCGCCCAGCTTCTCGCCGCGGTAGATGTCGAACAGCTTCGCGTCCTCCAGCAGCTTTCCGGCGGCGGCGCGGATGGCGTCCATCATCGTGCCCGCGCCCACGGCCTCATCCACCACCACGGCGATGTCGCGGCTGACAGCGGGGAACTTGGGCAGGGGCTTGATGCCGTAGAAGTCCTTCTCCATGGGTCTCAGGGCGTCCAGGTCCACCTCGGCGACGACCACACGGCCCTTGATATCGAAGGCCTCGGCCACATCCGGGTGGATCTCGCCCAGGGAGGCCAGCCGGGTATCGCCCACGGCCATGATCGCCTTCCTGCCGGGATGGTAGTAGCTATCCCCACCGGCGGCGATGGACGCCTGTACGCCGAACTTCGCCAGCAGCCAGGTCACGATGTTCTTGACGGTATAGAAGTCCACGCCCTCGCCGTAGGCGGCGATGCACAGCGCGGTTTTCTCTGCGGGCAGCTCGCCGGCTTTCTCCGCGGGCACGAACACCTTGCTCAGCTCAAACAGCATGCCGCCGGGAATGTTCCGGTTCAGGTTCGCGGCTACGGTGTTCAGCATGCTGGGCACCAGCGTGGTGCGCATGACCGACGTATCCTCGCCCAGCGGGTTGCGCAGCTTCACAACATTGCGCCGGGGATCGTTATCAGCCAATCCCAGATGATCCAGCCAGCGGGGGCTGATGAAGGAATAGTTCAGTATCTCGTACAGGCCCATGCCCACCAGCGCGTCCTTGACCCTGTTGTTAAACACGGTCTTTTCGTCCTGCCGGCCGGCCATCGTGGTGGCGTTCATCAGCGTGGAGGGGATGTGGTCGTAGCCGTACATCCGCAGTACCTCCTCGGAGACGTCGGCCTCGCCCTCCATGTCCTGGCGGAAGGCGGGCACCTCGCAGTGCAGCGTATCTCCGGCCACGGTGGTGTCGATGTACAGCCGGTTCAGTATGTCCTCCATGACCTCGCCGGGCACGTCCACGCCGATGCGGCGGCAGATGCGGCTGACGGAGGCCTCGATCTCGACGGGTTCCTTCGGGTTCGGATAGTTGTCATAGCAGCCCGGAACCACCTTGCCGCACTCCAGCATGTTCACCAGCATGCATGCCCGCTCCAGCGCCTCCATGGCCGTGGCGGGGCAGACGCCCTTCTCGAAGCGCCCCGAGGATTCGGTGCGGATGCCCAGCTTGCGGGCGGTGACCCGGTTGTTGGCCCGCTCGAAGGCGGCGCACTCGAACAGCACGCTGGCGGTGTCGTCCACGATCTCGCTCTCCTCGCCGCCCATGATGCCCGCCAGGCCCGTGGCGTTCTGCTTGTCCGCGATGACCAGCATCGTCTCGTCCAGCTGGTGGGTCTTGCCGTCCAGCGTGGTCAGCATCTCACCGGGATTGGCGCGGCGCACGACGATGGTCTGGTCCTTGACCTTGGACAGGTCGAAGGCGTGCATCGGGTGACCGGTTTCCAGCATCACGAAGTTGGTGATGTCCACGATGTTGTTGATGGGCCGGATGCCCGCGCCGTACAGGTATTCCCGCATCCACATCGGGCTGGGGCCGATCTTCACGTCGGTGATGATCCTCGCGCAGTAGCGCGGGCAGAGTTCCTCGTCACGGACCTCCACCTTCGCGTAGTCGTCGAAGGTGCCGGAGCCCATCTCCTCCACGGCGATCTCGGGCATCACGAAGTGCTCCTCCAGCACCGCGCTGGATTCACGGGCCAGCCCCCACACGCTCAGGCAGTCGGGCCGGTTGGCCAGGATCTCAAAGTCGACGATGTCGTCGCCGAGGCCGAAGACCGACTTCACGTCGGTGCCGGGCTTCACGTCCTCGGTGATCTCGATGATGCCGGCATCGCCGATGTGGGGATACAGCCCCGCGGGCACATCCAGCTCGGGCCCGGAGCACAGCATGCCCATGGACACCTCGCCGCGCATCTTGCCCTTCTTGATCTTCACGCCACCCGGCAGGTGCGCGCCGTCCAGCGCCACCGCTACGTTCATTTCGGCGTGGACATTGGGCGCGCCACAGACGATCTGCAGCGGTTCTTCGCCGCCCACGTCCACCGTGCAGATGTGCAGGTGATCGGAATTGGGATGATCCACGCAGGTCAGCACCCTGCCCACGACCACCTTGTCGAACTGCTCGCCGGTCTTCTCCACGCCCTCCACGGCCGTGCCGGTCATCACCATCCGCGAGGCGTACTCCTCCGCGGGCATGTTTATGTCAACATATTCCTTGAGCCACTTCATGGGCACCTTCATATAGCATATCCTCCCTATTTACCTGTACTGCGTCAGGAACCTGAGGTCGTTTTCATAGAGATACCGCAGGTTCGGGATGTTGTACTTGAGCAGCGTCATCCTTTCCACGCCCATGCCGAAGGCGAAGCCGGAGTATTTCTGCGGGTCGATGCCGCACATTTCCAGCACGTGGGGATTGACCATGCCCGCGCCGAGCACCTCGATCCAGCCGGTGCCCTTGCACATGCGGCAGCCCGCGCCCTTGCAATTGGCGCAGGTCAGGTCCACCTCGGCGGAGGGCTCGGTGAAGGGGAAGAAGCTGGGGCGGAAGCGGGTCTGTATGCCCTCGCCGAACATCTGGCGGGCGAACTCGTCCAGCGTGCCCTTCAGGTCGCCCATGGTGATGTTCTCGTCGATCACCAGGCCCTCCATCTGGTGGAAGACCGGGCTGTGGGTGGCGTCGGCCTCGTCGGCGCGGTAGACCCGGCCGGGGCAGATCACGCGGATGGGCGGCTTGCGGGTGGTCATGATGCGGGCCTGCACCGGAGAGGTGTGGGTGCGCAGCACGATGTTGTCGTCAATGTAGAAGGTGTCCTGGGCGTCCCTGGCGGGATGGTTCTTCGGGATGTTCAGCAGCTCAAAGTTGTAGTGGTCGAACTCCACCTCGGGGCCCTCGACGACCTCGTAGCCCATGCCCACGAACACGTCCACCATCTTCCTGAGGGCGATATTCATCGGGTGCAGCGACCCTGCGCTGCGCTCGGGGCCGGGCAGCGTCACGTCGATGGTCTCCTCGGCCAGCCGCGCGGCCTTCTCCTTTTCGGCCAGCAGTTTTTCCCTCGCCTCCAGCTGCTGCTCCAGCGCGGCGCGGACCTCGTTGACCATCTGGCCCATCTTCGGCCGCTCCTCCGGCGGCAGCTTGCCCATGCCGCGCAGCAGCGCCGTCAGCTCGCCCTTCTTGCCCAGCGCCGCCACGCGAATCTGTTCCAGCGCGCCGGTGGCCCCGGCGGCCTCGATGTTCTTCATCACGCGCTCGCGCATCTCACGAAGCATTTTTTCCATAAATGTAGATATCTCCCTTCCTGTTGAAGCAATGCAGTGGGGTGGGCCACGCAATCCCCCTTTATCGCCGATACGGCGATAAAAAAAACGCCCCCATTCCAGGGGCGAAGCGCACACGCGCCACGCGGTACCACCCACGTTTGCCGCAAAGCCGCGGCCTCTCATCGTGATAACGGGGATGAATCCGTCCGCGCCTAATGGAATGTAATCGTTCAGCGCGAAGGCTCCGGAGTGAACTTCGCCCCCGCCCGCGTCCGCCGCGCTTTCAGCCCCGGCGCGGCTCTCTTTCGGAGGGGAAAGGGGGTTACTCTCTCCATCACAGCCAAACCAGACACATTTTAGCACAACAAATGGGGAAATACAACGGGTTTAATGAGGTTTTTACGATGTTGAGGGATGAGCTAAACAAATTCTGATTTATCGAGGAGAGGGCGAGGCAATAGGGAATAGGGAATAGGCAATTGGCAATAGGCAATAGGCAATAGGCAATAGGCAATAGGAATGGCGGCTGCCGCGTACATATCGATATCGTTCGTGACGTCCCAAGGGATTAACTACGTGTCTCAGCAGCGACATGTAGTTATTCCTTCAGAGCGGCGTCTGCGCTGCCGTTTCAGGCTTTTGGGGGCTTCCGGGCTTCTCTTTCTTCGCGGGAAGGTTACCTTTGTCTTCGATGCAACGTTCCGTGCGCGGCTTTTCCTATTGCCTATTGCCTATTCCCTATTGCCTATCCCCTTGGCGTCAGCCCGATAAATCAGTATTTACCCTGCTCCCTCAAACTGGCTCCGGTACAGCTCCGCATAGAACCCGTTCTTCTCCAGCAGCGCCGCATGGTCGCCCTGCTCGACGATCCGGCCATCGCGCATGACCAGTATCACGTCCGCCTCCCTTACGGTGGACAGGCGGTGTGCCACGATAAAGCTGGTCCTGCCCTTCATCATGCGGGCGAAGGCGGACTGTATCTTGAGCTCCGTCCTGGTGTCGATGGATGACGTCGCCTCGTCCAGTATCAGCATCGGCGGCAGGGAGAGGCTGTCGCTCTCCCCCGCTATTCCTGTTCCCTGTTCCCTGTTCCCTGTTCCCTGTTCCCTGTTCCCTGTTTCCTTGACCCTACGTGCCTCTTCTCCCCTTCCCAGCATCACCCGGCTGATACACAGCAGCTGCTTCTGGCCCTGGGACAGCAGGCCCCCGTCCTCCCCGATGACGGTATCGTAGCCCTCGGGCAGGCGGGTGATGAAGCTGTGGGCGTGGGCGGCCCTGGCAGCGGCCTCGACCTGGGCCATGGATGCGCCGGGGTTGCCCATGGCGATGTTCTCCCGAATCGTTCCCGCCTTCAGCCAGGTTTCCTGCAATACCATGCCGTAAGCGGCGCGCAGGCTGCCCCGCGGCACCTTTTTTATGTCCCGCCCATCCACCGCGATCGCGCCGGCCCGGGGCTCGTAGAAGCGCATCAGCAGGTTGATCAGCGTGGTCTTTCCGCAGCCGGTGGGGCCGACGATGGCCACCCGCTGGCCGGGCTTCACCGACAGGCTGAAGTCCCGGATCAGCGGCCTTTCGGGCACATAGGAGAAGTTCACGTCCTGCCAATCCACCGCGCCCTTCACGCCCGCAAGCGGCGCGGCATTGGGATCGTCCGGGGCTTGGGCGGGAGACTCGATCAGCTCGAACAGCCGCGCGGCGCAGGCCACGGCGTTCTGCAGCTCGGTCACCACGCCGGAGATCTCGTTGAATGGCTTGGTGTACTGGTTGGCGTAGCTCAAAAACGCCGTCAGCGTGCCCACGGTCATGCCCGCCCCGGACAGCGCCGCCAGCGCCCCGGTCAGCGCCACCAGCGCGTACACCACCGAGTTCACAAACCGTGTGCAGGGGTTGGTCAGGGACGAGTAGAACGTGGCCTTCAGCGAGCAATCCCGCAGGCGTTCATTGATGCCGTCGAAGGTCGCCGTTTCCGCCGTCTCCCGGCCGTAGGCCTGCACCACCTTCAGATTGCCGATGCGTTCGTCGATGAAGGCGGTCTGCTCGCCCCTCGCCTCGGACTGGGCCCTGAACATGGCATAGGTGCGCCGGGCGATGAACCGGGCCACGAACAGCGACAGCGGCGTCACACCCACCACCACCAGCGCGATGGGCACGTTCTGGGTGAACATGAACGCCAGCGTCATCAGCATCGTCAGCACCCCGGAGAACAGCTGTGTAAAGCCCATCAGCAGCCCGTCCGCCAGCTGGTCGGCGTCGGCGATGACCCGGCTGACCGTCTCGCCGATGGGGCGGGCGTCGAGGGTGGCCAGCGGCAGGTGGTTGATGTGGTCCAGCGCCTCCTCGCGCAGGTCCCGCACCACGTCGAAGGTCACCCGGTTGTTGACGACGTTCATCGCCCAGGTCGCCAGCGCCGTGACCGCCACGCAGACGCCGATCCGCCAAAGCAGCGGCCAGATCACGTCAAAGCGCACCGCCCCGGCCCCGACGATGCCGTCGATGGCCCGGCCCACCAGGATCGGCACCACCAACGTCAGCACCACCGACACCGCCGAAAGCCCCAGCGACAGCAGCACCAACCAGCGGTACCGGCCGATGCGGCGAAGGACCTTCTTCAATGTGGCGGACTGGTTATTGGAGGAAGTATTTTTATTCATAGTGTCACCCTTTTTGAATGAGGAATTAGGAATGAGGAATGAGAAATTCATGTGGAAATCCTTGCGGATTTCTTTATATTTTTGAATAAGCAATGATGCCTGGTTTGGCGATAGCCTGTCATCATACAAATCCCGTCAGGGATTTGCGACGCGCAGCCAGTCCTTTAGGGCACCGCCATTCCTCATTCCTCATTCCTCATTCCTCATTCCTCATTTCTCATTCTCCAAACTGGCTCTCATAGATTTCCCGGTACACAGGGCAATCCCGCAACAGCTGTGTATGCGTGCCCTTGCCGACCACTCTTCCATCGTCCAGCACCAGTATCAGGTCCGCCCCCATCACCGAGGCGCACCGCTGGGAGATGATGATCGTGGTGGGATGATCATCCAGGCTGGCGATGGCTTTCCTCAGCCGCGCGTCGGTGGCCATGTCCAGGGCGGAGGCGCTGTCGTCGAGTATGAGTATGGGGGGTCTTCTCACCAGCGCCCTGGCGATGGTCAGGCGCTGCTTCTGGCCGCCGGACAGGTTGCCGCCGTTCTGGGTGATCTCCCCGTCCAGCCCGCCCTTGGCCGCCAGCACGTCCATGGCCTGGGCGGCCTCGGCGGCTGCCAGCAGATCCTCGTCCGTGGCGTCCGCCCGGCCCCAGAGCAGGTTTTCCCGGATCGTCCCCTTGAACAGCGACGCCTTCTGCATCACCACGCCCACCTCGGCCCGCAGCGCTTCCCGGGGCCAGTCCTTCACGTTCACGCCCTCCACCAGCAGTTCGCCGGCAGAGGCCTCGTAGAATCGGGGAATCAGCCCAGCCACCGAGCTCTTGCCTGCGCCGGTGCCGCCGATGATGCCCACGGTCTGCCCGCGCCAGGCTTCGAAGTCCACGTCCGTGAGCGCCGGGCTGCCCGCGCCGGGATAGGTCAGGCTGACATGCCTGAATTGCACCGCCGGGGCGGCAGGGGCCGGCGCGCCGGCCATGCGCTCGGGGGATGTGATCGACGGCTCCAGCGCCAGCGCGCCCTCGATGCGCTTCCAGCTGGCCCATGCCTTGTTGATGGTGATGGTCAGGCTGGCGAACTTGATCAATTCGACCAATATCTGGCTCATGTAGTTGTACAGCGCCACCACCGCGCCGGTGGTCAGCGCCCCTGCGTTCACCCGCAGGGCCCCCTGCCGCACCAGCACGATCACCGCTGCGTTGATCAGCACGTAGGTCACCGGGTTCAAAAGCGCCGAAACGTGCCCCGCCCTGCGCTGCCGCAATGTCAGCTCCCGGTTCTTCGCCCGGAAAGCCTGGAATTCGGCGTCCTCCTGCCCGAAGGCCCGGATCACCCGCACGCCGGTCAGGTTTTCCCGTGTCGCCGCCAGCACCGACTCCAGCTGCTTCTGCACCCCGGCCATCATCGGCAGGTTCGCCGCCATGATGGCCCACACCGCAAGACCCAGCGCCGCGATCACGGTCAGGAAGATCAGCGCGCAGCGGGCATCGATGGTGAAGGCCATCACCATGGCCCCCAGCACCACGAAGGGCGAGCGCAGCAGCAGCCGCAGCGCCATGTTCACGCCGGTCTGGGCCTGGTTGACGTCGCTGGTCATGCGGGTCATCATGGCCGAGACGCCCACCCGGTCCACGTCCGGAAAGGACAGCGCGGTCAGCCTGCTAAACAGCGCGTGGCGCACGTCCGCCGCGAATCCGGTGGCCGCCTTCGCCGCGAAGTACTGGGCCACCACCGCCATGCCCAGCCCCACCAGCCCCAGCGCGATCAAAAGCCCGCACATCCGCCACACGTGCCCCGCGCTGCCTGCGCCGATGCCCCGGTCGATGATCGATGCCACCACCAGTGGCACCAGCAGGTCAAACAGCGCCTCCAGCATCTTGAACAGCGGGGCCAATATACATTCCTTGCGGTATTTTTTCAGGTATTGCAGCATGGGCTTGCTCCTTGGTTGATATGCCCCCATTATATCCCAGACCCGTTAATGGCGCAACAGGATGAAGAAGATATTACCTTTGATTTTGGAACGGCATTTTGGGATAATGATTCATATAAATTCTGATTTATCGAGCTGTTGGCGACGGTCCCAAAAGCCTTCCCCAGGCAGCGAAGCTGCCGATTCAGGGGAAGGTGGCGCGGCGCGCAGCGCCGTGACGGATGAGGTCGTTCTC
>CACWZI010000055.1 GCA_902765305.1 uncultured Eubacteriales bacterium | reverse complement strand
TCGAACTTTACGACGCCATCCAGCTTCGCGTACAGGGTATCGTCGTCGCCGATGCCCACGTTCTTGCCGGGATGGAATTTCGTTCCGCGCTGACGAACGAGAATGTTGCCCGCGAGCACGAACTGGCCATCTGCGCGCTTCACGCCGAGGCGCTGCGCATGGCTGTCGCGGCCGTTGCGGGAGGAGCCCATTCCCTTCTTATGAGCGAAGAGCTGAAGATTCATCATGAACATGTGCTTTACCTCCGTTCTTCGAAGAATATGCGAACGTTTCGAGGATAACTCCTCTCGATGGCCTGAAGCCCTTCCAGCAGGGTGACAAGCAACAGCTGTGCCTGCTTGACCTGTTCGCCGGTGGCTTCGGGCGTCAATTCCGCTTCCAAAGTTGCTCCCTGATCGTCAATGTCGAACATGACCGGCGCCTTCAGCACGCTGCGCAGGCCGTTGAGCGTGCTCTGGGTCAGCGCCGACACAGCGGCGCACACGATGTCCTGGCCGGCCTCGGCATAACCCGTATGCCCCTGGGCCCGATATCCGATCAGAGTGCCGTCCGCCCTCCTGAAGAAGGTGACGGCGTTGCCAAGGCGTTTCATCAGCCGACGATGGCCGTGATCTCAACCTTGGTGTAGGGCTGACGATGGCCCTGCTTTTTGCGCTCGTTCTTCTTGGCCTTGTACTTATAGACGACGATCTTCTTGCCCTTCACCTGAGCCAGCACCTTGCCTTCGACCTTCGCGCCCTCAACCACGGGCGTGCCGACCTTGGCCTGGTCCGCATCACCGACGAGCAGAACCTCATCGAAAGTAACCGCTTCATCCGCCTGAGCGTTGAGCTTCTCTACGAAGATAACGTCGCCCTGCTGAACACGGTACTGCTTGCCACCGGTCTTAATGACTGCGTACACGCGTTGCACCTCCTATACAAAAATCTCGCCGAAACTTGGCAGCAGCCGGAGGTTCAAAACCGTAGGTTTACAACCTTCCGAACACACATTTTAAGCCGGTTTCGAGCGGCTTACCGAACTATTATAGCCGTTCGTGTGACAAAAGTCAACGAAACGTCGGGTTAAATAACCCGCATAGTGAAAAAATAACATACCGAACGGGGCGCACACACATTCTCCATTCCTCATTCCTAATTCCTCATTCCTAATTTGCGCGCCCGTCCCTCGCCGCGATATAGTCGATGATGCCCTGCGTCAGCCCTTCGGCCAGCTTCCACTGGTAATCCTCGCTGTTGAGCAGCACGTCCTCCTCGGGGTTGCTGGCAAAGCCGCACTCCACCATCAGGCAGGGGACGGTGGACCAGTTCTGGCCGGTATAGTTGTCGTTGGAGACGATGCCGTTGTTCTTCGCGCCGGTGGTCGCGCACACGGCGGGCAGTATGGCCTCGCAGGCGCGATAGCTCTCGGCGGCGATGGCGTTGGATTTGCTGCAATACACGGCGATGCCGTGCTTGGAGCGGTTGTCGACGCCGTCGCAGTGGATGCGCAGCACCACGTCCACCCCGTAGCCGTTCATCAGCTTCGCCCGCTCCTGGTTGGAGATGTTCACGTCGTGGGTCTCGCGGGTCATGTAAACCTCGGCGCCCTGCTCCTCCAGGGCCTCCCGCAGCTTCAGCGAGATCTCCAGCACGGTCTTGTATTCGGGGATGCGGGTGGACACGCCGGCGGTGCCTGAGGACACCTTGGGCTTGGTCTTTTTGCTGTTGGGGGCCACGGTCTCCTTCTGGTTGTTGCCCTTGGCCTGGTGACCGGGATCGATGCCGACCTTGACGCCGGTCAGCGGCTTCTGCTGGGCCACCAGCTCCATTACCACGCTGGGCACCGGAGGCAGGGTGGCGTCAGGATCGATGGCGTCCTGGCCGTCCCCCGGCCGCTGGTCCCCGGCGGCCTGCTGGATGGTGGGGTCCCAGGCGGGCGACAGCGCGTCGTCCACCGGCGGGGCCTCCACTGCCGCCTGGTCGGCCGGCGCATCGCTGGGCAGTGGAGACGACGTCGGCGTCAGGGCCAGCGCGGGCATGGCCATGAGCAGCGCGGCCAGCAGCGTCACAAACAGCTTACTCATTCGGCTTTTCCTCCTTCAGTATGGCAGCCGCTGCCTGCCATGCGTCCACCAGGCGCCCCACCTCGAACAGCACGACGGTGCCGTAGGGCGCACCGACCAGCTTCTCCACACTCTCCCGACAGGTGTTCAGCAGCTCCAGCATGGGCAGCATCACGTCCGGGTTGTCCGGCTGTTCCGCCAGCATGCCGCAAACCTCGTTGTTCACGTCGCAGGCCAGCAGCAGCAGCAGCCGACCGATCTCCATCGGATGGCGGGTATGGAAGCTGCCGTCCGCCACGCCCTCGGCGATCACGTCGTTCAGCGTAGGCAGCAGCCTGTCCACCAGCACGCGGCGGCGGTGGGCGTTCATCGCGGCGTCCCTGTCCACGTAGCACAGCTTCAACATCAGCGCGGCGAAGGGCACCTGCTCCGCCTCGAACAGGTTCGCCATGGCCAGGATCATGTTCAGCTTTTCCACCGGACTGCGGCGCGAGCCGTAGATGGCGGCGTTCAGCTGGTCAAAGCGGCTCTGGGCGCGGCGCTCGCTGACCGCCCTGAGCACGCTGTCCTTGGCGTCGAAATAATGGTAGAAGCCGCCCTTGGACATCTGAAGGGCGTTCAATATATCCTGCACCGAGGTGCGGTCGTAGCCCTGCTCGAAGAACAGCTTCTCGGCGGTGTCCAGTATCTGCACGCGCTTGATATCGCCCTTTTTCATCGTGTTTTCCTCCCGTTCGCGTTATGTCTGACGGTGTCGTTGTGCTTTGCGTCTGTCCGGCGCTTTCCGTTGTCCGGGCGCCTGGCAGGCCTGGCCGGCGCTTCCCCGCCTCCCAAGGGACCAGCTTCGCGTCGCTGCCCCCGGCCCGAGGGTTTCTTCCGAGCCCCTGGCTTTCTATCATACGGGGTTATCAGGCATTCCTGCCCCCAGCCGATCAGATCCTCCCGGCCCGCCTTTTTCAACGCCTGGAGCACAAGTTCCCGGTTGTACGGCTTGAAGTAGTGCATCAGCGCCCGCTGCATGGCCTTCTCCTTCGGGTCCCGGGGCACGTAGACCGGGGTCATGTCCCGGGGATCCAGGCCGGTGAAGAACATGGCCGTGGACAGCGTGCCGGGTGTCGGGTAGAAGTCCTGCACCTGGTCCGGGTGCTGGCCGGTGCGCTTCATGTATTGGGCCAGCAATATGGCGTCGTCCAGCGTGCAGCCGGGGTGACTGGACATGAAGTAGGGCACCAGGTACTGCTTGAGGCCCAGGCTCTCGTTGATCTGCCTGTACCTGCGCACAAAGGCGTCGTAGGTTTCCACGTCCGGCTTGCCCAGGTAGTGCAGCACCCGGGGGCTGACGTGCTCCGGGGCCACCTTCAGCTGGCCGGAGATGTGGTGCCTCGCCAGCTCCGTCAAAAAGCGTCCCTTTTTGTCAGCCATCACGTAGTCGTAGCGTATGCCCGAGCGCACGAAGACCTTCTTCACCCCGGGCAGCTCGCGCAGGGCCTTCAGGATGTCGATGTACTCCCTGTGGTCGGCCACCAGGTTCGGGCAGGGCTTCGGGAACAGGCACTGCCGGTGGGCACAGGCTCCGGCCTTCAGCTGCTTGTCGCAGGCGGGGCGGCGGAAGTTGGCCGTGGGGCCGCCCACGTCGTGTATGTAGCCCTTGAAGCCGGGCTGCTTCGTGAGCAGCCTGCCCTCCTCGACGATGGACTGCTTGCTGCGGGCGGTAACGATGCGGCCCTGGTGGAAGGTCAGCGCGCAGAAGCTGCACGCGCCGAAGCAGCCCCGCACCGAGGCGATGGAGAACTTCACTTCCTCGATGGCCGGTATGCCGCCTTCCCTTTCATACATCGGGTGGTACGCGCGCCTATAGGGCAGCGCGTAAACCGCGTCCAATTCGGCCTGCGACAGGGGCATGTCCGGTGGGTTTTGCAGCATCCACTTCTTGCCGTGCTTCTGGGCGATGGGCCTGCCCCGAACCGGGTCCTGCTGGTCGTACTGCACCTTGAAGGCCTCGGCGTAGGCCCGCTTGTCCTTTGACACGGTCTCCCATGAGGGGATCTCGATGAAGCCTTCGGGCACCTCCCCCGCCATAACGCAGGTGCCGGGAATGCGCATTTCGGAAAAATCCCGTCCCGAGGCCATCCACTCCGCCACCCTCAGCACACTGCGCTCCCCCATGCCGAACATCAGCACGTCCGCGCCGCTGTCCACCAGCACGGAGTTGCGCACCCGGTCGTCCCAGTAGTCGTAGTGGGCAAAGCGACGAAGCGACGCCTCCACCCCGCCGATGGCGATGGGCACGTCTCCGAAGGCCTGGCGGATGCGGTTACAGTAGACGATGGTGGCCCGGTCCGGGCGGTGGCCCGCCCTTCCGCCGGGGGAATAGGCGTCCTCGCTGCGCTTCTTCTTCGCGGCGGTGTAGTGGTTCACCATGCTGTCGATGACCCCTGCCGTAACCAGAAATCCGATTTTTGGACGTCCATACTCCCTGAAAGGTTCACAGCTGTGCCAGTCCGGCTGGGGCAGCATCGCCACCCGGTAGCCGGCTTTTTCCAGGACGCGGGAAATGATCGCCAGCCCGAAGGAGGGATGATCCACATAGGCGTCGCCGGTGACGTAGACGAAGTCCGGCGCGTCCCAGCCCAGGGCGCGCGCCTCCTTCGCGTTGACCGGCAAAAAGCCGTTGGACATATGGGGTTCCCTCCTCTGTTTTCACATCATAAATATCGACTTCAACAACCGCACGCCCGCGTCAGTATTGAAAACCTTCTTCGCAAAATTGCGCACGTTGTTTTTGGAATACCCGTTTTCTGTGGCATTGGCGATATAGTCGGCTTCGATGAGGATCTGATAATCCACACCGTCGATGCCGGTGAACGTGTGGTGATGCCCTATGAGGTACGCCACGCGCTCGATCTGTTCCGGCGTCATGCCCGAATCCTTCAGGAAGTCCGCCGCCATTGGCGCGCCTTCTTCCTCCTGGCGCTTGCCGTTGGTATTGCCGTACTTTTCCCGGCACAGCGGGCAGGCGATGTCGTGGACGATGGCCGCGACCTCCAGCACGTATTGCGTGTCCGCGTCCAGCCCCTCCAGCGCCCCGATGGTGCGGGCGTAGTTCCACACGCGCACAAAGTGGTCGATGTCGTGGATGTTGCCGTTGGAGAAGGCGATCATTTTCTCCATCAGTTGGGTAATGGGGAGTCTCATCACATATACTCCTTGAAATCGTCGAGCGGTTCATCAAAATCATCCGCGATATAATACGGTCCATTTTTCCAGATGCCTAATTGAATGCCCTTTTCCTGTTCCCTTGCATGGCGGCAGCTTGCTGCGGGTTTAGCTACTCCCTTCCCTCCGTCTCTTTCGCTTCAAACCGCTCCACGACCCCCTCCATCACCTTCACGCAGCCGCGGAGCATGGCTTCCGCGTCCTTGCCGCGCTCGTAGTAATAGACCTCCATGGGGTTGATGGGTTTGACGCGCAGGTATTGAGGAAAGCCCTTCAGGGCGGTGAGCACGCGGATGCCGTCGATGTCGGCGGCCATGGAGAAGCGCATCATCAGCTCGTCGCCCCGGAGGGTGACGTAGTCGATGCCGAGCTTCGCGCACAGCGCCTTCAGGTGGGCGGTCTCGATCAGGTTCATCACCGGGCGGTTGGGGTCGCCGAAGCGGTCGATCAGCTCGTCGATCAGGTCGTTGCGGCTGTCCCGGTTCCGGATCGACGCGATCTTCTTGTACATCTCCACTCGCAGCAGGTCGTTGGGAATGTACTCCTGGGGCAGGTAGGCGTCGATCTTCAAATCCATGCGGGTCTCGATGTCCTCCAGGTTCACGTCGCCGCGAAGCTCGCGGACGCTCTCCTCGATCATCTTCACGTACAGGTCGTAGCCCACAGACGCCATGAAGCCGCTCTGCTCGCTGCCCAGCAGGTTGCCCGCGCCGCGGATCTCCAGGTCCCGCATGGCCACGCGGAAGCCGGAGCCGAACTCGGTGAACTCCCGTATGGCGGCCAGGCGCTTGTCCGCCGCCTCGGTGAGCACCTTGCTGGGGTTCACCGTCAGGTAGGCGTAGGCCAGCCGGTTGCTGCGGCCCACGCGCCCGCGCAGCTGGTACAGCTGGGCCAGGCCGAATCGGTCGGCATCGCAGACGATCAGCGTGTTGGCCCGGGGCACGTCCAGCCCCGCCTCGATGATGGTGGTGCACAGCAGCACGTCGAACTTGCCGTCGTAAAAGTCCAGCATCACGTCCTCCAGGGCGTGCTCCCGCATCTGGCCGTGGCCGATGGCGATGCGGGCCTCGGGCACCAGCTTTTTCAGCCGTGCATACATGATCTCGATGGTCTGCACCCGATTGTGCAGCACGTACACCTGGCCGCCGCGACCCAGCTCCCGAAGTATGGCGTCGCGCACCAGCCCGTCGGAATACTCCACCACGTAGGTCTGCACCGGGTAGCGCTCCTCCGGCGGGGATTGCAGGAGGGACATGTCCCTTATGCCCACCATGCTCATGTGCAGCGTGCGTGGGATGGGCGTGGCCGTCAGCGTCAGCACGTCCACCGAGCGCTTCATCTGCTTGATGGCCTCCTTGTGGGTGACGCCGAAGCGCTGCTCCTCGTCCACCACCAACAGCCCCAGATCCTTGAACTTCACGTCCTTGGCCAGCAGCCGGTGGGTGCCCACCACCACGTCCAGCTCGCCGTTTTTCAGCTTTTCGATGATCTGCTTCTGCTCCGCCGCCGTCTTGAAGCGGCTGATGGTCTCCACCCGGATGGGGAAGCCCGCGAAGCGGTTCAGCATCGTGGCGTAGTGCTGCTGCACCAGTATGGTGGTGGGGGCCAGCATGGCGGCCTGCTTGCCGCTCATCACGCACTTGAATATGGCCCGAAGCGCCACCTCGGTCTTGCCGTAGCCCACGTCGCCGCACAGCAGCCGGTCCATGATCTTGGGCTTCTCCATGTCCCGCTTGATGTCGTCGATGGCGGCCAACTGGTCCGGGGTCTCCTCGAAGGGAAAGCTGTCCTCGAACTCCCGCTGCCAAGGGGTGTCCGGATCGAAGGCGTAGCCGGGAATGGATTCCCGCTGGGCGTACAGCTTCAACAGGTCGCCGGCGATCTGCTGTATGGACTGGCGCACCCTGCTCTTCTGCCGCTGCCACTCGCCGCCGGACAGCCGGTTCAGCTTCGGGGCCTCGCCCTCGCTGCCGATGTACTTCTGCACCCGGTCCAACTGGTCCGTGGGCACGTACAGCTTGTCGCTGCCCTGATAGCGGATGTGCAGGAAATCCCGGTAGGTCCCTTCGCTGGCCAGGCGCACCATGCCCATGTACTGGCCGATGCCGTGGTTCTCGTGAACGACGTAGTCCCCCACCTTCAGATCGGTGAAGGCCGCGATCTTCTCGCCGCTGGCGGCACGGGCCCGGGCCCGCTGGCGATTGACGCCGTAGATATCCGACTCCGCCACCACGGCAAACCGAATCTCAGGGTAGACGAAGCCCCGGTTGAGCGTCGTGGGGAAGATCATCGGCTTCCCCGGCTCCAGCGCCTGGGGAAGCTCCGTCATAAAGGGCGCGGGGCTGTTCTGGGTAGTCAGCGCCCCCTCCAGGCGCTCGCCCCTGGCCGTGCCGCCGGCCAGCAGCGCCACCTTCCAGCCCTCCGCCTTCCAGCGGTCCATGTCCCGGGCCAGCGCCTTCACGTTGCCCTGATAGGCCGGGGCGTTGCGGCACTCAAATTTCACCAGGGCCGTAGGCTTGAAGTCCGGCTCGGTGCGCATGAACAGGTTGGTCAGCAGTATGTGCCTCCCCGACAGCCTCGCCAACAGCGCGTCGTAGCCGATCAGGACCTCCGCCTGGCAGGGCAGCGCCTCCTGCCGCTCCAGCGCGGCGACGAAGCGCTCCTTGAATTCGAGGAAGCGGTTTTCACAGCGCTCCCGGAGCCGCTCAGGCTGGTCGAACACCACGATGGGGTCGTCCAGGTAGTCGGCGGGGGTGTCCCGATAGTCCAGCAGCACCGGCATCAGCGAATCGCCGCCGTCGGGGGTCAGCCCGTTTCGCAGGGCCTCCAGCACGCCTTGGAAGTTGCGCCGCAGGGCCGAACCCAGGGTCACCTTCTTCGGCAGGGCCATGACGCCCCGCTTGCCGCCCTTTTTGCGGGGGGCGTCCCCCTCCTCCGCCTCTGCCTCGGCGGACAGCCTCAAAAACTCCTCGAAGGGGATCAGGTCGAACTCCTTCTCGATGGAGGCCTGGCGATCCCGGCCGGGGTTGTCGTCTGTAGCGTCCAGCATCGCCTGCAGCGCGTCGGCGGCGCGGCTGCGGGCGTCGGCGTCCAGCGGGATCTCCTGGGCCGGGTACAGCCGCACGGAAGGCCTGCGGGAGATGGAGCGCTGGGTCATCACGTCGAAGGAGCGTATCGAGTCCACCTCGTCGTCGAAGAACTCCACCCTGAGGGGATTGGGACTGCCCACGGGATACACGTCCAGTATGCCGCCCCGCAGGGCGCACTGGCCCCGGGCCTCCACCAGCTGGACCCGCTCGTAGCCCGCCAGGGTCAGCTTTTCCATGAGCTCCGCGGGCTCGGCCTGCGCGCCCTCGGCGATGTCGATGATGCGCCCGTCGAATTGACCCGCCGGGGCCAGCCGGAACAGCATGGCGTCCGCCGAGGTCACCAGCGCCTTCACCCTGCCGCTGAGGCAGTCGCCCAGGGCCTCGATGCGCCGCATGGACAGCTCCCGGCTGGAGGCGGCGGTCTTCAGGAAGGTGATGTCCCTCGCCGGCAGCAGCCGCGCCGCGCCGGAGAGCAGCACGTTCAGGTCCTCGGCCATGCGGGCCGCGGCCACGTCGTTGGGCTCGATCACCAGCAGCGGCCTGTCCAGCTTCAGCGCCGCGGCAGCCAGCAGGTGGGCCCTCTGGGAATCGTCCGGACCATAGGCCGAGCAGACCCCCGGCTTTTCCAGCGCGCGGGTCAGCTCGCCGAAGGCGGGCAGTTCCGCCATCGGCTCAAACAGACAGCTCAGCTTCCAGTTTGTATCCTGCATCATTCATTACCCGTTGAGTTTCCCCACCAGCTGCCGGGCGGCTTCCACGCCGTTTCCGATCAGTTCGGCCACCACGTCCGCGGCGCCCATGTAGGCGTCGAACATGGTCTGGCGCAGCTCCTTCGTCTGGTAGCCGGCCAGCACCCAGTCCTTCATGTCCCAGCCCTCCGGGGGCCTTCCGATGCCCACCCGCACCCGGGGAAAGTCGTCCCAGCCCAGCAGGTAGATGATGTTGCGCATGCCGTTGTGGGTGCCTGCGGAGCCCTTGGGGCGAAATCGCAGCTTGCCCTCGGGCAGGTCCACGTCGTCGTAGCAGACGATCAGCTTATCGTGCTCGGGCTTGTACCAGTTCACCAGCTGCACCACGCTCTCGCCGGACAGGTTCATGAAGGTCTGGGGCTGGCACAGGGCCACCCGCTGCCCGCGGATCGTCCCCTCGCCCACCACTGCTTTGCAGCGCAGCTTTTGCATCGGTATGTCGTACTTCTGCGACAGCACCTCCGTCACGTCGAAGCCCACGTTGTGGCGGGTGTGTTGGTACTTCCTGCCCGGGTTGCCCAGGCCCACGATCACATACATCCGAAAACCTCCAAGGCCAATAAAGCCATTAAATCAGTTTATTGTACCAAGTCTGCCCGCCGATTGTCAAGCGCAATACAGGCTTATCTTATAAGAAGCGGAATTCCGTCGAATTTCCCCTTGCAAAGCAGGCCAAAACGCGCTATAATATGTTAAAGGCTTGTTTCTACATTAACCAGCTGTCAATAATTCAAGAAAGAGGTGTCCCCATGATTCGCATCGGTATGCTGACCTCCGGCGGCGATTGCCAGGCCCTGAACGCGGCCATGCGCGGCGTCGCGAAAACCCTGTACAACTCCGGCGAGGACGTTGAACTCTACGGCTTTCTGAACGGCTACCAGGGCCTGATCCACGGCCGCTTCCGCCTGCTGACCTATGACGATTTCTCCGGCATCCTCACCAAGGGCGGCACCTTCCTGGGCTCCAGCCGCACCCCCTTCAAGACGATCCAGGTCATTGAGGAGGACGGCATCGACAAGGTGGCCGCCATGAAGCAGACCTACTACAAGCTCCAGCTGGACGTGCTGGTGATCCTGGGCGGCAACGGCACCCACAAGACGGCGAACCTGCTCAGCGAGGAGGGCCTGAACGTGGTCACCCTGCCCAAGACCATCGACAACGACCTGTGGGGCACCGACATGACCTTCGGCTTCCAGAGCGCCGTGGACATCGCCACCGACTGCATCGACATGATCCACACCACCGCCGCCTCCCACGGCCGCATCTTCATCGTGGAGATCATGGGCCACAAGGTGGGCTGGCTGCCGCTGAACGCGGGCATGGCCGGCGGCGCGGACATCATACTGATCCCCGAGATCCCCTACGACCTGGACAAGATCGCCGAGAAGATCAAGGAGCGCCACGACCGAGGCGCGTCTTTCACCATCCTCGCGGTGGCCGAGGGCGCCATCTCCAAGAAGGACGCGAAGCTCTCCAAGAAGGAGCTGGCGAAGAAGCAGGCCGAGAGCCCCTATCCGTCCGTCTCCTACGAGATCGCCGCGAAGCTGACCAAGAAGACCGGCTACGACGTGCGCGTGACCGTGCCCGGCCACACCCAGCGCGGCGGCGCGCCCTGCCCCTACGACCGCGTGTTCGCCAGCCGCCTGGGCTCCGAGGCCGGCAAGCTGATCCTGAAGAAGGAATACGGCTTCATGGTGGGCTACAAGAACCGCGAAATCGTCAAGGTGCCGCTGAAGGACGTGGCCGGCAAGCTGAAGATGGTCGATCCCGAAGCCTCCATCATCAAGGAGGCCAAGATGCTGGGCATCAGCTTTGGGGATTGATGAGATTGGGTTTCCTGAACAAACGGGGGATTGCTTGGGCAATCCCCCGTTTGTTCAGGACTTGCATCCACTATCGGCTTTATCGCAAGCCCGACACCCACTCCCACCCCTCTTGATGCCAATCGCCGATTCCGATACCACTTCCGGTGCCTCCTGTCTTGATACCGCCTTGACAAGATACACTGCATGATATATACTATGCTTGTCAATATGCTGAAAGGCAGGTTTTTGCAATGGAAACCACGCGCGTATTCACCAATGGCCGCAGCCAGGCCGTGCGCATACCCCGGCAATACCGCTTCGACGTAGACGAGGTTTACATCAACAAGGTCGGGGACGTTCTGATGCTCACGCCAAAAACATCCCTGGCTGCCGCATTCGATGCGGGAGCAGCGTCGTTGACCGACGATTTTCTTGCGGATGGGATCCCCGATACTGTCCTCTCGCGGAGGGACGAGCTGTGATGTACATGCTGGATACCAACGCACTGATTGCTGCCGTGCGTCATCCCGATTGGCCCATCCGCGATAAAATAAAAAGCCATCTTGGCATTGATCTGTGCATATCAGCCATCACCTATGGCGAATTGGAATACGGTATTCGCAAGAGCACAAGGCCGAATCAGAACCGTGTTGCTGTGAATCAGCTCCTGTTGGGCATACGCATACTGGATTTTGACCAAAATGCCGCCTCGGAATTTGGCGACATTATCGCTACCCTTGAACGCCAGGGGCAACGCATCGGCGACCGTGACATGCTCATCGCTGCCCATGCCCGGTCGCGGCACTATACGCTCATCACCCATAACACCGGAGAATTCGCCCGTGTCATCGGTTTGTGTATCGAAGACTGGCAATCCCTCGTGCAATAGGAGGCAGATCATCATGCTCATATCCAAAACCGACGCCCTGGCCTGGTTTGAATTCTTTTCCGAACTGCCGGAGGACGAGCCCCTTTCCCCCCGGCAGCAGGAGATCGCGCTGGCGACCCTCTCCCAGATCGAGGTGGCCGAAGCGGCGCGGATCGACAAATTGAAATCAGAGATCCCGGGGCTCAAATCCCTGGGGGTTCGATCCTGCTACGTGGGCGACGACGCCCGTTTTCCCAAGGGCTGCCGGTCATGCCTGCTGGGCACGGGGCTGAGCGCCGTGCGCAAGACCAACCGCTGCAACCTTTCCTGCCCGTTCTGCTATGATTTTGGCGAGATGGACTGCCAGCCGCCCATCGGCGAGGGCTATTGGGAGATCGGCGGCACCCGCTTCCGGGAGGCGGACCTCGACCTGCTGCTCTCCACGTCGAAGAAGCCCACCGGCATCGCCTACGTCTACCTCGAGCCCTTCATGGAGATCGAAAAGTACTACGGCGTCATCCGTCGCTTCCGCGAGGCCGGGGTCTACCAGCACATGTACACCAACGGCACGCTGGCCACGCCCCGGAACCTTCAGGCGCTGGGCGAGGCGGGGCTGGACGAGCTGCGCTTCAACCTGGGGGCCAGCGGCTGCGCCGACAGGGTGATCGACGCCATCGCCGAGGCGAAAAAGCACATTCCGATGGTGGGCATCGAGACCCCCATGACGCCCGCGCTGTACGAAGCCTTCCTGAAAAAAAAGGCGGCCATACTGGCCACCGGCGCGGACTTCATGAACAGCGCCGAGCTGCACCTGAACCCGAACAACCTGGAAAACTACTGGGGCGAGAATATGTACATGTACCGGCTGGGCTACCTCTCCCCCATCTCCAGCCACGAGCTGACGCTGAAGCTGATGCGCCGCGCGGCGCAGGAGCGCTGGCCCATGGCCATCCATGACTGCTGCAACGCCACCAAGTTTGCCAGGGACCTGAACCTGCGCGCCCACGAGGGCGGCTGGTTCGGCGCCAGCAGCTGGGGCATGGAGTTTCCCGCCATTCCCTACGCGGCCTTCCTGCCCGTGCTGCAGGACCCGGAGTTCAGGTTTATCGAGGAAGAACCCCTCCCCGAGGGATATGGAATCGGGGATGGGGCGCTGTAAAGCAAATCCTGATTTGTCGCGATGCGGCAAATCAGGATTTAAATTAGAAATGAGGAATTAGGAATTAGGAATGATGGTACAAATCCCTCCGGGATTTGTTTTGATTCAAAGGCTGGATAGCCTGAATTGACGTATTTTCCCCATTCAATCAAAGAAATCCGTAAGGATTTTCGAAGCGAAGCGAGTCCTTTAGGGCTCATCCATTTCTAATTCCTAATTTCTCATTCCTCATTATTCTCAGAACGGCGCTTCGTCTTCCTCGGCGGTTCCCATCGTTCCTGCAATGGCGATGTTCACGCCGTTGACCTCGACGCCCTCTTCGGCGCGGATGAGTATGTAGCGCTGGCCGTCGATCACCCGGGTCTCGATCAGGTCGCTGCGCTCGGGTTTCACCTGCACCACCACGTCCGGGGTGCGCAGCTCGAACTTCTTCGGCTCGGCGATGTTCACAGCGTTCAGGCTCATGCCTTGGCCGAACTCGGCGTCATACTTCTCCTCAAAGGCGGCCACCTTCTCCTCGGGCACACCGCAGTTTTGCAGCATGCCGGACATCTCCTTGCGGGAGATCGTCAGCGGCTCGGCGGTCTTGTCCTGGTCGTGCGCCTGGAGCATGTCCCGAAGCTGCTCGTGGACGGTCTGCACCACCTCGAAGCTCAGGTCCTCGTCCAGCGTATCCTCCAGCACCGACTGGAACACCTCCCGCTGCTCGGCAGCGGGCATCGGCGCGTCGCAGTGGAACACGGCGTCCACAAACTCGTCGTGGGCGTTGGCGGCGTCCCGGGTGAAGTACAGCGCGCTGTAGATGTTCGTCGCCCGGTCGTCAAAGGTGGGGAACATGAAGCCCAGCTCCGGCCCGGAGACCACCCAGTCCAGGTCCCGGCTGTGGAAGGCGTTGTCCTCGCTGAAATAGCTCAGCGCGGGCTTGGTCAGCTTCACCGGGCAAATGCTGACCAGCATGTAGTTGAAGACCTCCTCGCTGATCAAGTCCGACTTGTTTTCATCGGTGTGGCGGAAGGGCACGTCGTAGGCGTCGTGCATCATCAGGATCAGGTAGTTGCCCTCGAGTTCCAGGCTGTCGATGATCTTCCGGCACAGCTTTTCTACCCCGGCGTCCACGGTCAGGGCGGTGTTGCGCAGGCCCATCAGCAGCTGGTGAGCCTCGTCGTCCATCACCTGGTCGGGGCGAAATTCGATGTCGATCAGGTTGCGGCCCGGCACGCCCGCCAGCGTGCGCTTGAATATGGCCAGGTACTTCTCCTGCTCCTCCATCGGCAGGGACAGCAGCGAATAGTTGAATGCGGAGACGATCTCCCGCTTCTCGTTGACATAGCAGCCGCGAATGCAGCTGATGGCGTTCTTATCCGGATTGAGCCGGCGTCGAATCTCGGCGATTTCCTTCCTGTTCATGAATTACCTTCCAGCTTTTCTGTATTTTGATTCGATCAGCAGATTCGATACGCCGTTGTAGACGATCACGCCGCCGATGACCATCACCGCGGCCTTCATCGCGCCGAAAGAGAAGAACGCCAGGAACAGGCCCGCCACGACGGTCAGCGCCGCCATGATCACCGGGCCCAGCCAGCTGCCGCCATGCTTGCGCAGGTCCAGCGCCTGTGCCAGGTTCAGCACGCCATTGACGGCGATGGCCACGCCGACGATCTTGGGCAGCAGCGTGATCACGCCGTGGGGCGCGGCGAAGACCACGATGCCCGCCACCAGGCACAGTATGCCGATGGCCAGCGTGGTATAGTCACCGCCGTGGATATGGCGGTCCCTGAACCAGCTGAAGCAGCAGATCACCGCGCCCAGCATAAAGGCGACGCCCAGTATCTTCGCGGCCCACTCCAGCGTCTTGCCGGGCCAGATGATCAGCAGCAGCCCCAGCGCCACCATCAGCACCGAGAGCAGCACATTGTTGCGACTGAACCTCTCAAAGCGTTGCTTCATATTCACATCAAGCACTTCCTTTCCGATTTCCAATCCTGCGGTTGACCGTCTCCACGGCCCGCCGCACGCGGTCCTTCAGCTTCGTTCTGGGTTGCACCGACCTTTCAAATTCGATCGGGTGGGTCAGGTACCAGGCCTGCACGTCGATGGGCTCGGCGCCGTCGGGGCGCAGCCGGGTGTAGATGCCCTCGGCGTCCTGCCGCCAGGCCCGGGTGTTGTCGGCGAGCAACAGCCTGAGGTATTCCTCCAGGAACTGCTTCAGCTCCGGCGAGCGCACGGGCGCGCCCACCTCCACGCGGCGGTCCTGGTTGCGGGTCATGAAGTCGGCGGAGGACAGGTACAGCTTCATCTCCGGCCCCTCGCCGAAGGCATAGATGCGGCTGTGCTCCAGGAACCGGCCCACCACCGAGGTGACGGTGATGTTCTCGGTCTTGCCGGGCACGCCGGGTGTCAGGCAGCAGATGCCCCGGATGACCAGGTCCACCTTGACCCCGGCGCAGCTGGCCTCGCTGAGCTTGTCGATCAGCTCCCGGTCGGTGACGGAGTTGGCCTTCACCCGGATGCGGCCCTCGCTGCCCCGGGCGATCTGCCCGTCGATCATCTCCATGATCCGGTTCTTCATGGCGAAGGGAGCCACCAGCAGCTTTTCATATTCCCCGGCGCTGTTGCCGATGAGCATGTTTTCAAAGAAGTTCACCGCGTCCCGGGTGATGACGGGATCGGCGGTCATCATGCAGAAGTCGGTGTAAAGCGTGCTGGTCTTTTCGTTGTAGTTGCCCGTGCCGATCTGGGCGATGTAGCCCAGGCCGCCCCGCTCCCGCCGGGTGATCAGGCACAGCTTGGCGTGGCACTTCAGGTTTTCCGGGCCGTAGATGATCCGGCAGCCGGCCTCCTCCAGCTCCATGGACCAGTCGATGTTGTTCTGCTCGTCGAAGCGGGCGCGCAGCTCCATCAGCACCGTCACCTCCTTGCCGTTCTCGGCGGCGGCGCACAGCGCCTTGGCGATGGCGGAATTGCGGGCCAGGCGGTAGATGGTGATCTTGATGGAGACCACGTTGGGGTCCTTGGCGCTCTGGCGCAGCAGGTCCAGGAAGGGCTGCATGCTCTGGTAGGGATAGAACAGCAGCACGTCCCGCTGCACGATCTGCTCCCACACGCTCTGGTCGGCATTCAGATAGTCCGGGTACACCGGTGCGTGGGGCGCGTTGAACAGCGCCCTGGGCGTTCTTTCGATGTGATCCACGTAGTCGATCACCAGCGGGCATTCGCAGCTGAACACCCGCTCGGCGTCCAGCTTCAAAAACTCGCACAGGCGCTTGGCCAGCCGGGGCGCCTTGCCCTCCAGCTCCAGGCGCACCGGGGCCAGGCGATCCCGCTTCTTCAGCAGAGAACGCATGTAATTCAGGAGATCCGGGTTCTCGTCGTCGTAATGCTCCTCGCTGAGGCTGATGTCGGCGTTGCGGGTAATGGAGATCACTGCCTGTTCCCCCACGTCGTAGATCTTGAAGATCTTCTTCATGTGGGCCGCGATCACAACCTCCGTGCGGATGTAGCGCACGCCGCCGCCCGGCAGCATGATCACGCGGGGCAACGACGGCGGCACGTCCACGATGCCCAGCACTGCGCTCTGCTTGCCTGTGGACTCATGCTTGCTTACCGCCGCCTGCTTGCCGCCCGATTGCTTTCCGGCCGCGACCTGCTTGCCGCCGGCCTGCTTGCCCTGGGTCTTTCCGCTGAGGGTCAACAGCGCTGCGGCGTAGAGCGCCTTGTTCTTCAGGTGGGGAAAGGGATGGCTGCGGTCGATCACCTGGGGCGAGAGCAGCGGCCGGATGTTTTCCTTGTAATAATCCTGCACATAGACCTTCTGGGCGGCGGTCAGCGTGTCGTAGCTTGCCTCGGTCACCCCGGCGTTGTCCAGCTCGTTCATCAGGGTGCGGTAGATGTCGTCCCTGCGCTGGATCAGCGGCACCACCGCGGTGCAGATGGCGCTGACCTGCTGCTTCGGCGTCATGCCGGACTTGTTTTCCTTCTCCTCTGGGGTCAGCATGTCCATGTCGATCAGGCTGCCCACGCGCACCATAAAGAACTCGTCCAGGTTGCTGGTGAAGATCGATACGAAGCGCAACCGCTCCATCAGGGGCAGGCTCGGGTCCATGGCCTGGGCCAGCACCCGCTCGTTGAATTTCAGCCAGCTCAGCTCCCGGTTCTGGGTAAAGCTCAGATCCCTCTGCTTGACGACGGGCATGTTTTCCACCTGTAAAGCCTCCTCTGCCGATTGCGCGTCGCGCAATCGGAATCGCTGTATGTCGCAGGGCGCAATGTCCTATTTTATCCCTTATATTATAGCAGATTTTCCGCCGCCTGCCAATGTTCCCGATGGGTCGTGACGGGATTGTCGCTTTTTTTCCGAAGTTCGCCACAATGCCGCCTTATTTCAAAAATGCCTTGTCAGTCCATGCTTTGTATGCTATAATTTATTTGGTTGAATACTGCTCAACTGAATATAAGGAGGTAACAACACATGAAGAAACTGCTCGCAGTGCTGCTGGCCCTGGTGCTGGCGCTCTCCTGCACGCTGGCCATGGCCGAGACCACCCAGGCGGCGAATACGGCCCCGGCGGCGGATACGGCTGACGCCCAGCCCTTTCCTGGCCTGACCATCGAATCCGAATACGATGTGGACCGCGACACGCTGAAGGCCGTGCTGGGCAAGATGGGCATGGACGAGTCCATCATCACCATCATCGACACCCTCGCGGCAGTCGTCGACCAGACCGGCGAGAAGGTCGTCGTCGCGAACGAAGGCTTCCAGGCCGAGGTTCTGATGAAGGGCAACTCCCTTCTGAACCTGGTGGGCCTGGCCAACGACAAGGGCATAACCTTCGGCAGCAACCTGATTCCCAACTACGCCCTCAACCTTTCCTTCGAAGAGCTCGGCGATATGATCGCGGGCGCGCTTCAGCAGGCTGCGGAGGATGCCGAGAAGGCGGCTGAAGAGGACCCCACTCAATATCTGGACATGGCCAGCCTTTCGCAGGTCATGTCGGAGTATCTCAACGATTATATGCAGACCATCACCACCGATGCCATCATCCCCGGCACCCCGGAGCAGGGTGACTTCGTGCTGGACGGCATCTCCTACAACACCAGGATCCCCATGGACATCTCCCTGCCCGTGATCCTGGACGCCACGAAGGCGTTCATCTCCAACCTGGAGAACGACGAGACCGTGCAGACCGCCCTGCTTCAGCTGGCCCTGTCCGGTGTGGACGTGAACATCGAAGACACCAGCGAGCTCGACGAGATCGACCCCGCAACCCTGCCTGTCGTCAAGGTTGAGACCTACATGACCCTCGACGACAACGGCAACCAGAGCGGCCCGACCCAGGTTTCCGTCTACGTCGTGCCCGTTGGCGAGACCACTGCGGCCACTACGGTCATCACCAAGGTCGACGGCAACAACGTGAAGATCGACGCCGACTTCGTCAGCAACGGTACCACCACCCAGGTTGCTTTCGCCTCGGATCGCGACCCGCAGGATCCCTTCGGCACCAACAGCCGCATGGATGTCTACTCGGGCGACCAGTACTTCGGCTGCGCCGTCGTGACCAGCTCCAACGACGAGAGCATCCGCTTCGACGCCTACGGCTACCTGCAGGATACCGAAAAGCCCGTCATCACCGAGAGCGGCTCCATCGTCCTGAATGGCGCGCTGACCCTGGGCGTTTCCGACAGCGCCACCAAGATCAGCCTGGCCGACCTGACCGGCGACAAGGCCGGCGACGTCCTCGGCGGCCTGATGAACGACCTGTCCGGCGGCGCGGTCTCCATCCTGATGACTGCCTACAGCGCCGTTCCCGAGATCGGTGCCATCGTGGGCAAGCTGATGGGCGGCGGCGCTGACGCAGCCACCGAGCCCGCGGCCTGATTGCTGCAAGTCCACCAACGAACGCGGAGCAGATCTTACGATCTGCTCCGCGGTTGTTTTTGGGGAAGGGACAAATACTGATTTATCGAGCTGTGCTCGATAAATCAGTATTCAGGTTTTAGGTTTTAGGGGTTAGGTTTTAGGGGTGGTGCAAATCCCCTTCGGGATTTGTTTGATTCAAAGGAAACGGCAGTAGTTACTACGTTTCTCGGTCCTTTGAATAAAAGAAATCCGTCAGGATTTCTACCTTCCCTAA
>CACWZI010000054.1 GCA_902765305.1 uncultured Eubacteriales bacterium | reverse complement strand
GCCGCGCATCCAGCCGACCAGGCTGTTCGCCAGCGCGATCAGCTTGTCCGATATGCCGCCGGAGCCCATCAGCACGCCCATCGTGATGAAGAAGGGCACGGCCATCAGGCTGAAGGACCAGACGCCCTTCACCATCTGCATCGGCAGCACCGTCAGGTTCTGGCCCATCGAGAGCAGGCACAGCACCGTGGAGATGCCTACGGAGTAGGCGATCGGGAATCGCAGAAAGACCATCACCAGGAAGCTTCCCAGCAGAATCAGGGTAGACAGGTTTTCGCCGCTCATTATGCCTGAGCCTCCTTTCCGTCGTTGGACTTGTAGAATTCCTCAATGCGCAGGAACACCTGCTCCAGCTCAAAGATGATCATGCCCAGGCCGGCGATGGCCACGGGCAGGTACATCCAGGTCTGGCTGAGGGTGGGAATGGACGAATACTTGGCGAACTTGGCGATGTTGCCGGCGGGGCTGACGACCTCCAGGCCCTCAATCAGCAGGATCACGCCCAGGATCAGCACGGCAATGTCGGCCAACAGGTCCAGCACGAGCAGCGCCTTGTGGGGTATGTACTTGTCAAAGGCGGTCATGCGGATATGGCTGCGCTTGCGAATCGCCAGCGTGGCCGAGAGCACCGCCATGTAGACCATGAACGTCAGTATGATCTCCTCTGACCAGTGGGGGTCCGAGATGAAGGACACGTAGCGCCCCAGCACGGACCAGGAGGTGATGATGATATCCGCGATCAGCAGCAGTTTGCAGATGAACAGCATAATCTTGTAGGCCCAGTCATAGACGGGCCTGATCTTTTCCAATGTATGGAAAAAAGCGGGCATTTATGTAGCCTCCTCTATAACTGTTATTGAAGGTGAATCGGCCATTCCTGACATCCAATATGAAAGGGGACGCAGGGGTAAAGCCCTGCGCCCCCTCCGGGTCAAGAATCGCTCAGGATATCACAATGTGAAATTACTGCAGAGCCATGATCTGCTCGTAGATGTCCTCCATGCCGGCGATGTTGGCGGTCAGGACATCCTTGGTGGCTTCCGTCCAGGGGGTCTTGTCCTCAACCTCGATGATGGTGGCGCCCTTCTCGATCAGGGTCTTCTGGGCCTCTTCCTGCTTCGTGGTCACGGACTCCTTGCAAACCTGCATGGCGTAGTCGGCGGCCTCCTGCACCATGGCCTGCTGCTCCTCGGACAGCTTCGCCATAGCGGCGTCGGTGGCGATCAGCTCGATGGTGCCAAGGGTGTGGCCGTCCTTCAGCAGGTAGGGCGCGACCTCCTGGAAGGAGTTGGACAGATAGTTGGTGATGGGCTGCTCGGCGGCGTCGACAACGCCGGTCTGCAGCGCGCTGTACAGCTCGCCGAAGGACACGGTGGTGGCGGCGGCGCCCAGGCCGGAGACCATGCCGGTCATGATCGGGTCGTCGGACACGCGGATCTTCAGGCCCTTCAGGTCCTCGATGGTGTGGGCTTCATTCTTCAGGAAGAAGTGACGGAAGCCCTCTTCGCCGTAGGCCAGGCCGTTGAAGGGCAGGCCCACCTCCTTGGGCTCGGCCAGGAAATCCTTGGCCAGGTCGCTGGCGACGAAGTTCCAGTAGTGATCCTCGCTGGTGAACACATAGGGCAGGGTCAGGAAGACGGACTTCTGAGCACCGTACTGGTTCAGCGCGAAGGCGGAGATGCGAACGATGTCCACGGAGGTGTCGCCGCCCAGGATGTTGGCCAGAACGGTCTTCTCGTCGCCCATGACGCCGCTGGCCTGGATGTCAACCACGACCTCGCCGCCGGAGAGCTCTTCCAGCTTGGACTTGAATGCCAGGGCCACGTCGCCGACGACGGTGCCTTCAACGGGGTTCACTTCGGCGTAGGTCAGGGTAACCTCGGCCAGCGCGGACGCGCAGCTCAGCAGCATGACCAGAACCAGTGCGATGCTAAACAGCTTTTTCATTGGGGAATTCCTCCTTTTTTATTTTGCGCATTTTGCGCAACTTACGTATATATTCAACCACATTTTGAGGAAAAAGTAAATGGTTTTTACGTGTATTTACATTGCAAAAAACATCAAATCATAGTATACTGTTTACGATGAGTCCCTGATTTCTTAAAACCCGGGAGGCGAACCCATGGCCCAGAGGCTGCTGAACCCCTTTGACCAGCGGCAGGTGATGCGGCGGGACGATTTTGAAATCTTCCATTATAATAACCCCGCCTGCTGCTCCTGTCCGCCCCACCAGCACGATTTTTTCGAGCTCTTTTTCCTGTTGGACGACCACATTGACAATATCGTCGAGGGCATGCGCTACAGCCTCGAGCCCGGCAGCGTCATGCTGGTCGCCCCCGGCCAGCTGCACCGCCCGGACGTACCCGGGCCGACGCGCAGCGTCGACCGCTTTGTGCTGTGGATCAGCACCCAGTACGTGCGCTCCATCACCGACGCGCTGCCCCGGCTGCACTACGCCCTGTGGGGCGACATGACCGGTCGCAACCTGATCCAGCTTGACGGAGAAAACGCCGCGGAGATGCGCCAGCTGCTGTTCGCCCTGCATCGGGAGGACGCCCGCCCCGGCGCCGACAGCGCCGCGCTGAGCCGGAGCATCATCGCCCAGCTGCTGATCTACTGCGCGCGGAGCATCGCCAGCCGGACGGACATCGCCCCCCACAAGGCCGAGCTGCGCTACCGGGAGATCATGCGGGTGTACGAGCACATCGTCGCCAACCTGCCGGACCGGAACCTCACGGTCAGCGCCCTGGCCGAGCGATTCTTCATGGACAAGAACACACTCACCCGCCAGTTCAAGCGCCAGGTGGGCATGACGCCGGGCGAGTGCATCCGCCGCCACCGCCTGGAGGCCGTGCGAAGGCAGATCCGCCTGGGCGCGCCGATGCAGCAGGCCTGCGCCGAGTGCGGCTTCTCCGATTACAGCGCCTTTTACCGCGCTTTCCGTCAGGCCTACGGCGTCAGCCCGCGGGACTACGCTGCCCAGACCGCCTGCATTCAGGGCGGCGACGAACGACAGGAGGCTTCCAACCGATGAAACGAACGGAATACACGATCGCCGTAAAGCTGGACGCCAGGACCTTCCGGCGCTTTTGCTTCTTCGACACGCTGAAGCTGCGCAAGCGCTGGGTGCGGCCCGTGGTGTTCGCGCTGATTTTGATCGCCTTCGCCGTGATCGCCCTGCTCTCCGGCAAGGAACAGGCGGGCATGATCGCCGCGGTGCTGTTGGCTGTAGGCCTGGGCCTGCCGCTGGTATACTTCGGCAGCTTCCTGTCCAGCGTGAACCTGCAGGTGGCCAACCACAAGCTGGACAAGCCCCGGCGGGTCTACACCGTGGTGCTGAACGCCGACGGCGTCCAGGCGACCAACGACCAGATCACAGAAGCCCCCGTGCGGCTGCCCTGGAAGGAGGTCCAGGCCGCCTTCCGTGCGAAGGGCTGTATCTATTTATACGTCAACGCCGCCCGGGCCTTCCTGCTGCCCGACGGCCAGGGCAGCGCCCCGGCGGAGGAGATATGGAATTACCTGGTAAAGCATATGGCAGAGCGTTGCAAGGAGGCGTGATCCATGGCCAAAGGCGCAAATCAAAAGCTGAAGATGCTGTACCTTGCGAAGATATTCCACGAGCAGACGGACGAGGAGCACGGGCTGACCATGCCTCAGATCATCGAAAGGCTGGGGGAATACGACGTCAACGCCGACCGCAAGACGCTGTACGCCGATTTCGAGGAGCTGCGCCGCTTCGGCCTGGACATCGTCAGCGAACACGTGGGCCACAACACCTTCTACAGCCTCGCGTCCCGGGAATTCGAGCTGCCGGAGCTGAAGCTGCTGGTGGACTCGGTGCAGGCGGCGAAGTTCATCACCGACAAGAAGTCCCGGGAGCTGATCGGCAAGCTGGAGGGTCTGGTCAGCGCGTGGCAGGCCCGGCAGCTGCACCGCCAGGTGATCATCGCCGGACGGGTCAAGACGATGAACGAATCCATCTACTACAATATCGACAAGCTGCACACCGCCATCAACGGCAATTTCCAGATCCGCTTCCAGTACAGCCAGTGGACCGTCAACAAGGAGATGGCCCTGCGCCGGGGCGGCAAGTGGTACCAGGTGAGCCCCTGGTGCCTGACTTGGGACGACGAGAACTACTATCTGGTGGCCCACGACGCCGCGGACGACAAGATCAAGCACTACCGCGTGGACAAAATGCAGCGCATCACCGTGACCGACCAGCTTCGCCTGGGCCGTGAGCACGTGGAGGCCTTCGACATGGCCCATTACGCCAAGAGCGTGTTCGGCATGTTCGGCGGCGAGGAAACCGCCGTGACGCTGGAGGGTGAAAACCGCATGGTGGGCGTGCTGATCGACCGCTTCGGCAAGGACATACTGTTGGTGCCCACCGATGAAAACCACTTCGAGGCAAAGGTCAACGTGGCCGTCAGCGCCCAGTTTTTCGGCTGGATCATGGCCCTGGGCGACGGGATTCGCATCACCGGCCCCGGCCCCGTGGTGCAGAAGATGAAGGCCGAGGCCCGCCGCCTGGCCGCGCAATACGGCGAATGAGCACCGGCTGTAATTGAAAAAATACCAGCAACCTTCTTCAGGTCGCTGGTATTTTTTCGATTCCGCCCCTGCCTTTCCCGGTATCATTGTCCCGGATGGAAGGGCTTTGGCGCGGTCACGACGGGATCAGCCCTTTGCGGAGAGGCTGAACAGCGCCAGCATGGCGCTGACTTCCTCGGGCAGGGCCTCGCTGGCCGCGGCGGTGATGCCGGCCACGCCGATCGTGGCGTCCATGCCCAGGCTGGTCATGACGGCTTTATTATTCTTGGCGGTGAGGTCAGCCAGGGTGACGGGCGTGCCCTTGCTCAGGTCGAAGGTGCGCTCGCCCTCATGGGTCATGGTGCTGCTCTGGCGGAGCAGGCTGTTCTGGGGGTCGAGAAAATAGATGTCGGTGTCGTTGTATTTCTCGTCCTTTTCGCCCACCTCGGCCACACAGCCGAAGTACAGGCCTTTGACGTTCAGATCCCCCCTGTAGACGTGGCCGGCTTCGGTCTTCCTGGCGGTCATGGTCATGTTGGCGTCAGCAGCGAGGAACTGGACGGCAACGGTCACGTCCTCGCCGTCCACCAGCACGTCGCCCCTGGCGGCGGGGTCCTTCTGGCCGGGCATGGTGAGGGTGAAGGTGGTGTCGACGGGGCCGCTCTGGTCGCCCTCGTCGTCGACGTTCGCATAGGTTTCAAGGTGAAGGGCCGGCGCGTTGGCGGGATCGATGGCCTTTTCAACGGCCTTGGTATACTTGCCGGATCGATCGAATTGGGCGATGGTGACGGCCACGGTGGGGTCGGCCAGCAGGTCCTTCTCAAACTGGGTCAGGGCGCTGGAGAGGGCGGCCAAGTCCACATCGACGGGCGCCATGGTATTGTAGCTGTTGCCGTTCAGTGAAAAGTCGCCCTTCTCTTCCTCGCCGCCCTTGAAGGCGGCAAGGCTGTTGGTCGTGAATTTTTCGAAGATGGGAGCGATGGCCCTGGCCAGGGCGTTCACGTCGATGCGCTCCATGGCCTTGGTTTCCTCCTTGTACTTGGAAGAGACGGACCTGGCCAGGCTGTCCAGCTCCTCGTTGGAGAAGCTGAAGACGTGGCTGGGGAACAGATTGCTGCCCAGGGTAAAACCGGCATCGGTGGCCTCGCCGGCGACGGTGAAGATGTCCCTGCCGCCCAGAATCAAATCCCACTGGAAGCCTGTGTCGTCGAGGGTCAGGCGCTCGTCGGCCTCGGTCAACACTGCGGCGACGGCGTCCGCCTTCATCAGGACGCTTTCGTCGTAACCCATAGCTGCCAGATCCACCGCCAGCACATCGCGGTCGATGTCGGTTTGGGAATAGACGGTCAGGGGCAAGGCGATCAAAGCGGCTTCGGGCGCTTCGTCGGCAGGCGCTTCGTCGGCCAAGGCCGCCGTGCAGGACAGCAGCATCGCCAGCGCTGCCATCAGTGCAAGCAGTTTTTTCATGAATGTTTCCTCCTTGTCGCGGGTAGGGTATACAAATGCGGGAGTATTGTACCACAGTTTCGGGGATCAGGCAAGGGAGAATCGCAGAACGACCCGGGAGAATGCATGAGTTTCCGTTACCTCCCCTCAAAAAACCGCCCGAAGGCGGTTTATCTGTCAAATCGCAATATATTTTGCTGTGTATTCGGTTTGACGAATTATGAGTTCTCCGTTGTTTCCCTCCATAATCAAAACCGGCACCGGTTGTGTCGCAAGATCGTTGCGCAAACCATCCGGCTTTACGCCTGTCGGGGCAAGAAAAGCAGCTGCATCGTCAAATACATCATAGATTTGGCAGCCTAATTTAGCTATAGATAAACCATTTGCCTTGCAGTATGGTGCGACCGCTTGCAACGCAATTGTCTTTTCTACGCCCTCAATACCTCTGGGACGATGTACTCGCACTGTCGGTTTACTCATCCAAGTCACCCCCGAAAACAGCGTATTTACCGCTCACATCAAGAATCACGCTATATCTCTGTCCAAATGCCCTTAGAACCGCGTAGTCACCCGGTGACGGCATTTTCACGTTAATGCCATCCCCAGGATGTGTGTGCCCGCTCCACCGCCATCCGTCAACGCCTTTTCCGCAGATGCCTGCGCTGTCCCCTCGGTCCAAGCGCGCAAAACACACGGGAATCAGGCAAGGGAGAATCGCAGGTCAGGCGATGCTCACCCATCCTCCCCGGTGCTCCGGAACAGCTCCTTCAGCAGCTGCTCGCGCCGCCCCAGGAACAGCTTCGTGATCTGGTAGCTCTCCGTTTCCTCGTATTGTATGGGCCGGATGCCGTCCTCGGAGAAGTTCAGTATCCTCGCCCCCGGCAGGCCCAACAGTATGGGCGAATGGGTGGCGATGATGAACTGGGAGCCCTCCAGCGCCATGCAGTGGATGTGCAGCAGCAGGGTCAGCTGCCGCTGGGGCGAAAGCGCCGCCTCCGGCTCGTCCATCAGGTAGACGCCCTCCCGGCACTCGTCCTGCAGGAAGGCGAGGAAGCTCTCCCCGTGGGACTGGGCGTGATAGTCCGGCATCGACCCGTCGTTGTATTCCAGATTTGTCGCGGTGGCGACGTTGAAAAAGCTCTCCGCGCGGAAGAAATACCCCGAGTTGCGCTTGCGATAGCCCCGAACCAGCCGAATGGCCTCCTCCAGCTCGGAGACGTCGTGGTAGGTGCTGAAGTGGTAATTCCGCGTGCCTCCCTCGGGGTTATAGCCGTAGGCCACGGCGATGCCCTCCAGCAGCGTGGACTTGCCCGTGCCGTTCTCTCCGGCAAAGAAGGTGACATTGCTGTCGAAGGCCAGTCGGTCGAACCCCTTCAGGGCCGGGATGTCACGCAAATAGGAGTCCCTGGGCACCTCATCCCATACAATGGCCGCTTCCCGTATGAACAGCGCGCCCCGGCGCATCACATCGTCTGTCATCTGTCTCTCAATACCCTTAATTCAGCTTCAGGTCACCGTCCTTCACCCAGCCCAGCTTTTTTACCCCAAAATGGATGACGAGGGAGAATATGGCGGGAAGGACGAAGGAGATCAGGATCAGCCCCAGCCAATCCTTGCCGGTGATGGCGGCCTTGGCGCCGGAGGCGACGTCGTTGACCCAGCCGGTATAGACGCCGATCTGACCCACCAGCCCGCAGGTGCCCATGCCCGCGGACACCGGCGCGCCGTTCATCCTCAGCCCGAACACGCAGGTGGCGATGGGACCGGTGATGGCCGAGGCCAGCGTTGGCGCGATCCAGACCCGGGGATTTTTGACGATGTTGCCCATTTGAAGCATGGAGGTGCCGATGCCCTGGGACACCAGCCCGCCCCAGCGGTTCTCAGGGAAGGAAATCACCGCGAAGCCGATCATCTGGGCGCAGCAGCCGGCCACTGCCGCGCCGCCCGCCAGGCCCGTCAGCCCCAGGGCCGCGCAGATGGCCGCGGAGGATATGGGCAGCGTCAGCGCCATGCCCACCAGCACGGAAACCACGATGCCCATCAGGAAGGGCTGCAGCTCGGTGGCCCACTTGATGAGATCCCCCAGCCACATGGCCGCGCGGCCCAGCGGCGGCGCGATCAGCCACGACAGCAGGATGCCCACACAGATGGTGACCAGCGGCGTCACCAGTATATCCACCTTGGTCTCCTTTGAAATTGCCTTGCCGCATTCCGCCGCGATGATCGCCACGAAAAGCACAGCCAGCGGGCCCCCCGCGCCGCCCAGGGCGTTGGCGGCGAAGCCCACGGAGATCATCGAAAACAGCACCAGCGGCGGCGTCTTCAACGCATAGCCGATGGCCACCGCCATGGCCGGGCCGCTCATGGCCGAAGCGATGCCGCCCAGGGTGTAATCCACCCCCGCCACCGTCGCCACCGGCGCAGTCAGGAAGGGAATGTGAAACTGCGTGCCGATCGTATTGATGATGGTGCCGATCAGCAGCGAGCAGAAAAGCCCCTGCGCCATCGCCCCCACCGCGTCGATGCCGTAGCGCCGCAGCGATAATCTGATGTCCTTGCGCTCCAGAAAATCCTTGAATTTGCTCATATTCATCACAGCCTGTTTATTTGTAGACCTTCCCGGATCCCGCCCATCATTGTAGCATTTATACGGAAAAAGTCAACATTCAATATGTTATTCGTCACCTGTGCAGGAAAAACGCCATTCAATGCAGAATAGTTAATCACGTGATTCAGAAAGCAATCGGCATCCATATAGCAATACAGGAAGGGAAGTGTACTTGTGAAAAACAGCCGCCTTGCAGCGATGCTGCTGGTCTGCATGCTGGTCCTGTCGTGGGCCGCATGCCCGAATACCTTTGCCGAAAATTCCGGGGACGCCCTTGAGTGGTGACAGAGGACCAACGTCTACGAGGTTTACGTCAACAGCTTCCAGGACACGGACGGGAACGGCTACGGTGACATCCAGGGCGTCACCCGGCATCTGGACCATCTCAAGTCCCTCGGGGTGGGCGCCGTCTGGCTGACCCCCGTGTTCGTCTCCCCGATGGAGGACAACGGCTATGACGTGGCGGACTACTATACGATCAATCCGCTGTACGGCAGCAACGAGGACATGGACGCGCTCATCGAAGCAGCTGGTCAGAGGGGCATTCGGATCGTGATGGACCTGGTTTACAACCACACGTCGGATCAGCACGAATGGTTCAGGGAATCCATGCAGAGCCGGGACAACGCCTACAGCGACTGGTACATCTGGCGCGACGCGAAGCCGGACGGAAGCGCGCCCACCAACTGGCGCAGCATATTCGGTGGCTCCGCCTGGACGTGGTGCGAATCCCGCCAGCAGTATTACCTGCATACCTTCGCCCCGTCCCAGCCGGACCTGAACTGGGAAAACCCCGAGGTCCGACAGGCATTGTACGACATCGCCAACTACTGGGTGGACAAGGGCGTGGGCGGCTTCCGCATGGACGCCATACCGTATATCAAGAAGCCTCCCGTCTTCAAGGACGGCACGCCGGACGGCGTCGACGGCATGTCGGACGTCCATGCCATGACGGTCAATACACCGGGCATACTGGATTTCCTGCACGAGTTCAGGCAGCAGGTCCAGGACGGCACGGACATCTTTACCGTCGGGGAGGCCAACGGCGTCGGCCCCGACGACCTTCCGGATTGGGTCGGAAGCAACGGCGTTTTCGACATGATCTTCTCGTTCGATCACCTCGTCGACGGCGATAACTGGCGCGTAGAAAAGCAGTGGAAGCTGACCGACGTCAAGCAGGCGCTGACGGCCGCCGAGGCAGTCACCGCCGAGGCAGGCTGGTATCCGGTCTTCTTCGAGAACCATGACAAGCCAAGATCCATCGACAGCTATTTCCCCGAGGACGCCGACCCCGTCCTCGCCGGCCGGGCCATGGGCACCGTGCTGCTCACCCTTCGGGGAACGCCCTTCATCTACGAGGGCGAGGAGCTGGGCTATACAAACGTGGCATGGCCGAGCATCGACGATTACAACGACCTGAATTCGAGGAGCCAGTACAACAGCGCCCTCAGCGAGGGCTACACCGAAGCCGAAGCCCTGTCGTTCGTCCATCGACACAGCCGGGACAACGCGCGCACGCCGATGCAGTGGAACGCCGAGGCCAACGCCGGTTTTACCACCGGCACGCCCTGGCTGCCCGTGCACGACGATTACACCTCGGAAAACGCCCAGGCCGAAGCTGCCGATCCCGCGTCGGTACTGGCATGGTATCACCGGCTTGCGGATTTCAGGCAGGCCAATGAGGTCCTCTGCGACGGCGATTACCGCGAGGTTGCCGCTTCCAGCGAGCAGGTCTATGCGTTCACCCGGGAAAACGGGGATGACAAGCTGCTCATCGCGGTGAATTTTTCCGGCAGTGAAGCGCCGGTCGACCTGACCGGCTCCGGGATAGCATCCTTCGAAGACGTGGAGGTCCTGCTGAGCAGCTACGACGACATCGAGGCAACCGCCGGCACGCCGGAAGCGCTCAGGCCCTATGAAGCCATCGTGGCCAGGATCAGGTAGAAGCGGATTATTGCATTTTCATACAACATCTCGCAGGGGCGCTCGGAGAGCGCCCCTGCGAAGTATGTTTATAAATAGATACATTATATCCAATGATTACAGTAGAGCATTCTACATCCCCGGTTTCCTGATCAGCAGCGACTGTCCCGTCATCTCCGCCGGCTTCTCCAGGCCCATCATCTCAAGCAGCGTTGGCGCGACATCGGCCAGGCAGCCGCCCTCCATGAGGGTATAGGCGGGATCGTAATTCACCATTATGAAGGGAACGGGATTGGTGGTGTGGGACGTCAGGGGCGCTCCCGTCTCCTTGTCCACCATCGCCTCGGCGTTGCCGTGATCGGCACAGATGAACAGCTGGCCGTCCACCGCTTCGACGGCCTCCACCACCCGTCCGATGCACTTGTCCAGGAAAGTGACGGCCTCGATAGTGGCCTTCTCCACGCCGGTGTGGCCCACCATATCCGAGTTGGCGAAGTTCGTGATGATCACGTCATATTCGCCGGAATGAATCTTCTCCACCAAGGTATCGCAGATCTCCTTCGCGCTCATCTCCGGCGCAAGATCGTAGGTCGCCACCTTTGGGGACGGGATCAGGAAGCGGTCCTCGCCCGGATTGGGCGCCTCCACGCCGCCGTTGAAGAAGAAGGTCACATGGGCGTATTTCTCCGTCTCGGCGATCCTGGCCTGCTTCTTGCCGTTGGCCGCCAGCCACTCGCCGAGGGTGTTGGTCATGATGCGCTTGGGGAAGGCGACTTCCTTGCCCGGAATCGTCACGTCATAGTCCGTAAAGCAGACGTAGGTCACCTGCTTTCGGGGGCCCCTGTCAAAGCTGTCAAAGTCGTCGCAGCAGAAGGCGCGGGTGATCTCCCTGGCGCGGTCCGGGCGGTAATTGAAGAAGATGATGGAATCCCCGTCGTCGATGGTGGCCACCGGCGCGCCGTCCTTCATCACCACCGTAGGGAGAATGAACTCGTCCGTCTCGCCCCTTTCATAGGACTGGGTCACGGCCTCCACAGCGGAATTTGCCGTCACGCCCTCGCCGAGGGTCAGGGCCCGATACGCCTTTTCAACGCGATCCCAGCGATTGTCCCGGTCCATGGCGTAATAGCGGCCGCCCACCGTGGCGATGGCGCCGCAGCCGATCTGATCCATCTGATCCTGCAATTCCCGAATAAAATCCACACCGGATTCCGGCGGCGTATCCCGCCCGTCCGTGAAGCAGTGCACGTAGACCTTCTCCAACCCATGGCGCTTCGCCAGCTCCAGCAGGGCATAGAGGTGCGCATTGTGGCTGTGGACGCCGCCATCGGAGAGCAGGCCGTAGATATGCAGGCGCGTCCCTTTATTCTTCGCATTGTCTATGGCCTTCAGCAGCGCCTCGTTCTCGAAGAAGTCGCCGTCCTCGATGGCCTTCGTGATCCGCGTCAGATCCTGATACACGATCCGCCCGGCGCCGATGTTCAAATGGCCCACCTCGGAGCTGCCCATCACCCCGTCCGGAAGGCCCACGGCCAGGCCGCTGGCATCGCCCGTCACAAATGGACATTCCTTCATCAGGCGGTCCATCACCGGCGTGTCTGCCTGCGCGATGGCATTGTGCTCCGTCTCAGCGATCACGCCGTAGCCGTCAAGGATAAGCAGCACAGTCGGTCCTTTGGGGATACCCTCTTCCGCAGTACCGGTCAAGGCTGTGGTAAATTGGCGCAATAGTTGTTCACGGCAAGATCGAATGCGGCGGCCAGAATGGCGACAAGGATTTTCTTCCTATCAGACACCTCTGTTTCAAAGGGGCCGTAGTATATTCAGCAGGATCGTTCCGGGCATGTGGTTTTCCCGCAGATCTCTTCTCTTGCGCTCATCTCCGCCCGCCGGTTTTGATCGTCGCGGCATAGGCGCTGTTGCACAGGCCCAGTACCGCAGAGAGTATGAACAGCGTCTCAATGCCCAGCGCCTTCCAGATCCATCCGCCGAAAAGCGCGATAAAGATCGTAATGAGGTGGTTGACGGAAACACCGGTGGAGATCGTAGCCCGGACCTCGTCCGCACTGTCCGAAATGTCCTGCACATAGACGTTCGAAGCCATGGACGCCAGGGAGATGATCGAATCCAGAATATAGTTCAGGCAACACACGATGAATGCGATATTCCTCGGGAAGATGTGGTGGGCAAAGCCGTAGAAGAAGCACACGACGACCAGAATCAGGGTGTCCGTCACCATGACGGCCTTGTAGCCGACCCTGTCGATGATCTTGCCCACCAGCGGCGACGCGATAAATCCGAATATAGACGACACGGCGAACAGTGTGCTGATGACCATGGCGTTCGCGCCATAGAACAGCACCAGCACATAGGGGCCGAAGGTGAAAAACACCTGCTTCCGGGCGCCGTAGAACACCTCCAGCATATAGTACTTGGCGTACTTCCTTCTGAAATAGAAGCGCCGCTTGTGCGCATCCGGGGCGCTGTCGCCCGTCACCCGCAGGCTGGAGAGGAACCCCAAGGCGATGATGCCTGCGCTGGCCGCGAACACGGCGCGGTAAAGGCCTGCCGAAGCCTTCACCAGGGCAAATGTGCCGATGATAACCAGGTAGCCAACCAGCGTGCCTGCCTGCTGCGCCGCATTTTGCAGCCCCAGCGCTTCGCCGCCGCGTCCTTCTTGAGCGTACTGCAGCGCAAGCGTGTTGCGCATGCCCAGTTGTATGTGGTCGCCCAGTGAATAGACGAAAATGCACAGGATCACCAGCACACGGCTTGCGGGCACAATGGCCTGCGCCGCCATACCTGCCAGCATGAACAGCGCTCCCACCTTGTAAATGCGCTCCGCTGAAAATGTGTACAGCGCGGCCAGGATGAATACCAGCAGCAGCCCGGGCAGCTCCCGGAAGAACTCCGAGACACCCTTGTCAAACCCGGACATGCCCACGATTTCCGCCAGGTAGTTATCGATGACGCCTTTGTACAGCCCATAGGCAAGGCTAAAGGTCATCACCGACAGGAAATAAGCCCTGTACTTCGAATCCGGCCTGAACGCCGCTGTCAACCGTTCCATGAGAATCCCCGAGCCTCCCTGTCTCATTCGTTCTTTCTTCACCGGTCGCACAAAAGCGTCGTGAAGCCCAGGTCGTAAGCTGTGATGTCGTGCCCAAACAGCGATTCCGGGTTTCCGCGGACAGCCCCCTCAAGCACTGCCTGTGCGCCTTCGCGAAGCTGCCGGATCACCTGCGGCGATACGGGGATGTCGGCATGGGAGGGCCAGATCTCGTCAAATTGGTCTGAGAGCGCCTCCAGCCGCTTCATGCTCAAAATGTAGTCCGGCATGCTTCGGTGCTCGCCAAACATGAAGATGCGGCCGTGGCTCTGGATGGGATCGCCGCTGATCAACACCTGGTTCCGGACGTCCAGCACGGCGATGCTCCCGGGCGTGTGTCCGGGCAGATGGATGATCCTCAGTTCCCTCTGCCCAAGATCGAGCAAATCGCCGTCCGCCACGGGAAGGATGGTCCCGGGCTTTCCCGAGCGCCTGTAGACCGGCTCCTCCGCCAGGTGCATGTAGAATGCCTCAAACCGTTCGTTGCTGCCGATGTGGTCCCGGTCCGCGTGGGTGTTGAGCAGAGACAGGGGCAGACCGGTCAATCCGGCGGCGATGCCCTCGAGAATACAGGAGGCGATCTTTCTCACATCGGAAAGGACGATCCCTCTTTTTCCGCCTTTGTTGATCATTTGAGCCTCCAGCTTCAGTCAAACAGCGCCCTGTATTCCCCATATCCCTGCGCGTCCAGTTCCTCAAAGGGAATGAAGCGCAGCGCCGCCGAGTTGATGCAATACCGCAGGCCGCCAGTCTCCGCTGGCCCATCGTTGAAAACGTGGCCCAGATGGGAGTTCGCGCCGCTTGAGCGCACCTCGGTACGAACCATGAAGTGGAAAGTGTCGGTGCTCTCCGCCACAGCATCCTCCGTAATGGCATACAGCCTCCCCTTTACTCGCCCATCTTCCACTGTATCAGCTCCACGAGGATCGGCTGCAGCCTTTGGGCCTGCTCCGAGAGCTCGTATTCCACCCGCACAGGCACCTCCAAATATTCCTTGCGCAGCACCAGCCGGTCCCGTTCCAGCTCCTTCAGCGTCTGGGACAGCATGGTGTTGGAGATACCCCGGACGTTGCGCAGCAGTTCATTGTATCGGCTGGCCCCGTTGGCGGTCAGCGAGCACAGCACGGGCAGCTTCCACTTCCCGCCGATGCTCTCCAGCGCGGCCTGCAGGGCGCACCCCGGCGCACAGGGACAGTTGTGTTGTTGAGACATGCGCTTCTTCTTCCTCCGCTCCGTTTTATCTTACTTACTAAGGCTATTTTCACTTATTGACATCCCATCGTCCGTCATGTACAATCATAACAGATAAGGAATCCGTTGTAAAGACCGATTCCGGATTAGAGAGGAGAACAACCATGAGCAAGAAACTGGTCGCCTGGTTTTCCGTCAGTGGCGTGACCACAAAGGTTGCGCGCCAGATCGCAGCCGTGGAAGGCGCGGACTGCTTTGAGATCGCGCCCAAAGCGCCCTATACGGCGGCGGATCTGGACTGGACCAACAAGCAATCCCGCAGCACGCTGGAAATGACCGACCCGAACTGCCGCCCCGCGACGATCGGCTGTGTGGAGAACATGGCGCAATACGACGTGGTTTTCGTGGGATTCCCCATCTGGTGGGGACGCGAGCCCAGCGTGGTGGACACCTTCCTGACCTCCTATGATTTCAGCGGCAAGCGGATCGTGCCCTTCTGCACCTCCGGCGGCAGCGACATCGGCAAGACCGCCGAGCGCATCCAGAACCTGGTGGGCGAAAGCGCGTGCGTGGACGCCGGCAAGCGCCTGGGCGGCGAGCTTCAGGAGGCCGACCTCAAGCTCTGGACCGAGGGGTTGAAGCTATGAACGCGCTGGAAGTGATCCGGCAGCGCCGGAGCGTGCGAACCTTCGATGGCAGGCCGCTCAGGGCGGAGGATCGCGAGAAGCTGCTGACCTTCGCCGCGCAGGTCACCAACCCCTACGATCTGCCGATCACCTGGCGCATCCTGAGCGCGAAGGAGCACCGCCTGTCCAGCCCCGTCATTTCCGGGACGGACACCTTCATCGCGGGCAAGCTGCGCCGCGCCGCTCACGCGGAGGAGGCGTTCGGCTTCGCCTTCGAGCGGTTCGTGCTCTATGCGCAATCGCTGGGCATTGGAACCACGTGGATCGCCGGAACGATGAACCGCCCCGCCTTTGAAGCGGCCATGGCGCTGGAGGACGGCGAGGTCATGCCCTGCGTCAGTCCCCTGGGCTATCCGGCTGCGAAGCTGTCCCTCCGGGAGAGCCTGATGCGAAAGGGCGTCAGGGCGGACAGCCGACTGGACTTCACTGCGCTGTTCTATGACGGCGGCTTTGACCGCCCCCTCACACAGGCGGCGGCGGGAAACCTGAACCAGCCGCTGGAGATGGTTCGCTGGGCGCCCTCCGCCGTCAACAAGCAGCCCTGGCGCGTGGTCCTGTCAGGCAGCAGCGCCCATTTCTTTGAGAAGCGGTCAAAGGGCTATGTGGATGAAAGCGGCTGGGATTTGCAAAAGGTGGATGTCGGCATCGCCATCTGCCATTTCGCCTGTGGGTTGGAGGAACAGGGCATCACCTGGCGACTGACGGCAGGCGACCCGGGGATCGCAGAAATTGGATAATCGGCATTCTGGCCCTTCTCTTCCTGTCTCCATGTGATGTTGCCATCCCAGCTATTTTACCATGTCATAATTCTGCCTGAATCAGCATAGCGGGCGTTTTGTACCCCCACAAAAGGAAACATTTCTATACGGGCTCACGTTGGCCCTGTCATGAGATTCCTTGTCCAGTCTAACCTCGCCCCCAGCACCGTGGCCACGAAAGAGGTCGACGTGGGGCGATGTAACAAAAAGGCTTGTCCATATCAACTCGTTACACTTTAAATGCGGGATGGAACAGAGAGGACGGTTAACGGGGGCCGATTTTAGATCGTACCCCGGTTTTTTATTGAAATACCCATAGCTTATTCCCTTGGTCAGCAGGTTGGGATCGTTGAATAAATACCTCAGAATCATTGACTTTATTGCTATATTTGTATATAATAAAGAGACTAGAAGGACGCAGATCGTTATAATATTCAAGATCGTTTGATTCCCATGGCGGCCCGGCAGCGCCCTGCCGTCAGGATCAATCATCTATAAAAGGAGGAATCGTCCCATGGTGAAACGCATTGTCTCTGTGCTCATGTGCCTGCTGCTCGCGGCCGGTATGGCTGCCACGGCGGAGGAAGCCGCCCAGGCCGATACCACCACCGGAACGCCCTGGATGGACCCGGAGATCCTGGGGAACGTGACGGAGGATACCCCCACGGACCCGAAGGACAACTTTGCCCTGTACGCAAACAAGGATAAGATCCTGACCACCGAGATGCCGGCGGGCCTGCCCATGGCCGGACAGGGGGTGAACGGTCAATTGCAGGCGATCTACGACGTGCTCGGCATGTACATGCAGGAAGCGCCCGAGGAGCACGACGCCCTGCTGGCCTACAACCTGTACTGGATGCTGATGGACTGGGACAGCCGCAATGCCGTCGGCGCAGCGCCGCTGAAACAGCTGACGGATCAGGTCGAGGCCCTGTCATCCATCGATGAGATGTCAGAGTATCTCCTGCAGACGCCCACCGAACTGCAGCTTCACAGCGCCTGGGAGTGCGGCATCACGATTAACCCCAATGATTCGACCTCTTTGGTCCTTGCGGTCGCGCCCAAGAGCCTGATGCTGGAGGATGCGGGGGAATACGTCCAGGAGACCGAGCTTGGCGCGCTGACCCGGCAGGCCGAGAGCCAGTTGGCGCAAAAGCTGCTGGTCAAGCTGGGCTATACCGAGGAGGAAGCGGCGACAAAGATCCAGAACTGCCTGGCATTCGAGGGCATGCTCGCTTCGGCCATGCATCCCGATAGTTTTAAGCATTCACCGGAATATGCTGCATCGGTCAACAACTTCTTCTCCCGCGAGGAGATGAAGGGATTACAGGGCAGCCTGCCGATCCTGGAGGCGTTCAGCGCCGCGGGATACCCCGAGATGGACCAGTATATAGTCAAAGAGCCGGAGTATATCCGGAAGCTGAACGAGCTGTGGACCGATGAGAACCTGCAGCTAATCAAGGACTGCTTCATCGTCCGTGGCAGCGCCGCTTTTGCCTCAAGGTTGGATCGGGAATGCTACGACTGGATACAGGAGAGCAACAACATGAAGAACGGCACCCCCGGCGCCGTGCAGCCCGATGAAATGAGGTTTTCCGCCATGGTCAGCAGACTGCTGCAATGGCCCGTGGCGCAGTTGTATACCCGGACCTACCTGAAGCCGGAAGACAAGGAACGCATCGCCGGAATGATTGAAGAGATCCGGCAGGCCTATCACGGCATCCTGAACGAGGCGGACTGGCTGTCGGAGGAAACCCGCGCGAAGGCCGTTGAAAAGCTGGACGCCATCCAGAAGAACGTACTGTATCCGGACAGCTGGGAGCCCTACAGCTGCGAGGAATTGAACTTCGCCGGTCCCCAGGAGGGCGGTACCCTGTGGGAGGCCATGATGGCGATCGACCGGTATAACACGAAGCAGATGGTGGAGCAGATCAACAAGCCGTTGGATCACAGCCAGTGGCCCGATGCCAGCACGCCGCACACCTACAACTGCTTCTACCTCCCGAATTTCAACGCCATCTACATCCTTGGCGCGTATGTGCGCCCGCTGGGCGACCTCAGCGCGGTGAGCGACGAAGAGCTCTACGCGAAGCTCGGCGTCACCATCGGACACGAGTTCTCCCATGCCTTCGATCCCACCGGCTCCCAGTTCGACAAGGAAGGCAACATGAACTCCTGGTGGACCGGGGAAGATGGCGCGGCCTTTAGCGAAAAGGCCGAAAGGCTGGCCGCGTTCTACGACGGGATCCAGCCCTGGAAGGGCGTGAACTGCCCTGGCAACATCGTTTCGGGTGAGGCCTGCGCGGACCTGGCCGGAATGAAGGTGATCCTGCGCATCGCAGCTCAGAAGGAAGGGTTCGACTACGACGCCTTCTTCCGCGCCTATGCCGACAACTACATGAGCGTCATGACGCCGGAGGTTGCCCGCCAGCTGCTGGGAGATCAGCACCCGCTGAGCTACCTGCGGATCAACATCGTGCTCCAGCACTTCGACGAGTTCCTGAACCTCTATGACATTCATGAGGGCGACGGGATGTATCTCGCTCCGGAGGATCGGGTGGACATCTGGTAATTGAGCCGTATACCTCATACTAAAAACCATGTCGGCAGCGCCGACATGGTTTTTAGTATTAAATGTTGGTCTATCTGTCCGAGAACGTGAAGTCGTTGGGGACGGTTTCTTGTCCCACTTTTTTGCCCCCATCACTGGGACAGAAGAACCGTCCGAAACCACTGAAGAAATCGGGTTAAACAGATGAATCAGTAAGCAGGCTGGACAATTTGGATAATCTTTGAGACAAAAGCCTGAATAATA